>CAYNJD010000060.1:0-13460 GCA_964397355.1 uncultured Mycobacterium sp.
GTAGAACGGCACCCCCCAGGCCGCGGCATACGCCTTGGCCGCGGCCGCACCCACCAGCAGCGCGCCGGCCAGGCCCGGCCCGATGGTGGCCGCCACCGCATCGGGACGCTGCACACCGGCCGTGGCCAGCGCCCGGCGCATCGTCGGGCCCAGCGCCTCCAGATGGGCCCGTGAGGCGATCTCGGGCACCACTCCCCCGAACCGGGTGTGCTCTTCGACGCTGGAGGCGACCTCGTCGGCCAGCAGCTCCAGCGTGCCGTCGGCATCCAGCCGGGTGATGCCGACACCTGTTTCGTCGCAAGAGGATTCGATGGCCAGCACTACTGTCATGCGCGCCACTCCTCCGCATCGCTTCGTCCCCCTCGCCGCTGGGCGGCTGGGGGTGCCCCCACTGCATCGTCGCCGGCGCGTGTCATGCGGTCGCTCCTCGCTGCATCATGTAAGCGTCCGCGCCGTTGCGGTAGTAGCGCCTGCGCAATCCCGTCTCGACGAAGCCCACGGCGCGGTAGAGCGCGATCGCCGCCGCGTTGTCGGTGCGAACTTCCAGGTGCACCACGCCGCCGTCGGCGTAGTCGAGCAGGTCGGCCAGCAGCCGCCGGCCGATGCCGCGGCCCTGATGGGCCGGGTCCACCCCGATGGTGTGCACCTCGAACTCGAACGGCGGGGTGCGCCCCAGCCGCGCGATCCCGGCATAGCCCACCAGGGTGTCGCCGATGCGGGCGGCGACGTAGTGGTGGTCACGGGCGCTGATCGCCCGGGAGAACGCGGCGGCCGGCCACGGATCGTCGCCGCCGAACAACTGGGCCTCCAGTTCGGCGCAGCGCACCGCGTCGGTATCGGCCAGCGCACCCAGCGTCACCACCGGCGCCGCCGATGCCGTCGGTTTGGCGTCCGGGCGGCGCAGGTACAGCGGCACCGACGGTGCCGGCTCGGCGTCCCAATCTCGCACCGCTGCAACCAGTCCCGCCGGCGTCGGGTAAGCGATGTCGAGTACCGGGAGGTCGAACAGCCCGGCGTGGGCGGGTGAGCCGGCCACCGCGACGGCGTCGTCGGGGTCGACGTCGGCCGGGGCGCTCACCGCCGGGCCGGCCACCCGAATCCCGTCGCGGTAGCGTGCCCAATAGACCTCGCGGCGGCGGGCGTCGGTGACCACCAGGACTTCCCCTTTTGACACCGCAGCGGCCGCTACCCCGATCGCGTCCAGGCTGCACACCCCGTACACCGGAATGCCCAGCGCGTGACCGTAGGCGGCGGCACTGGCCATTCCGACCCGCAGTCCGGTGAACGGCCCCGGCCCGCAGCCCACCACCACCGCGGCCAGATCGGCCATGCCGATTCCGGCATCATCGAGTGCGGCAAGCACATTGGGGGTGAGCCGTTCGGCATGCGCGCGGGCATCGACTGTGACCCGCTCGGCCAGCACGGTGCGCCGGTCGGTGCCCACCAGGCCCGCGGTGACCGCGGGTGTGGCGGTGTCGATGGTCAGGATCGCCTTCGTCACGGGGTGTGCCACCGCCAGGTCGCGGTGCGCGTCTCGGAATCGGCGCCGCGGTCGAGCCGAATGTCCAAGTGCCGCTCGGAGAGCCGCTCGGCCAGGCCTTCGCCCCACTCCACCACGACGACGGCGTCGTCGAGTTCGGTGTCCAGGTCCAGCGAGTCCAACTCGGCCAGCAGGTCCAAGCCCGAGGAGTCGAGCAGCCGGTACAGGTCGACGTGGATCATCGCCGGCGCGCCGGGCCGGCGGGCCCGGTGCTCTCGCGCCAGCACGAATGTCGGCGACGTCACCGGGCCCTCGACGTCCAGCGCCGTGGCGATCCCTTTGGCCAGCACGGTTTTTCCGGCCCCGAGCGGTCCGGAGAGCACCACCACGTCGCCGGCGCGCAGCTGCTCGCCCAGCCGCGCTCCCAACGCGATGGTGTCTTCAGCTGTTGGCAAAGCCGCATGATGATCAGCCGCCTCAGTCATCGATGGCCGGCCTTCCGGCGCAGCCGCCGGGTCAGCACCACCCGGCGCGGCGTGGCCCGCTCCACCAGCCGCACCAGCGCCTCGTCGATGACGTCGGGTTCCTCCAACTGCACCAGGTGCCCGGCCCCGGGCACGATCACCAGCTCGGAATCCCACAGCGCGGCCGCCATCGCCCGCGAATAGCCGTCGGGGGTGAGCAGGTCGCGGTCACCGCACGCGACCAGGGTCGGGATCTTGGCCAGCGTCGGCAGCGCGGCGCTCTCGTCGTGCACCTCCAAGGCGTGCAGAAATCCGACCATGGTGGCGACCGGGGTGCTGTGCATCATCTCCTCGGAGAACGCCACCACACTCGGGCTGATCTGGTCGGTGCCGTAGGAGGCGGCGCGCAGGATCGGTGAGATCACCCGGCGGGCCGCGCCGCGGCCGCGGTGCACCAGCTTCGGCGCGTAACGCACGCTGAACTGGACCGCCTCCAGAGCCGGGTTGCGCAGAATCTCACCCAGCGGCGATCGGGAAACCCCTTTGGCCGCCGAGGAGATCAGTGCCGCACCGACGATCCGGCTGCCGTAGCGCTTCGGAAACTGCCGGGCATGCGACAGCACGGTCATGCCGCCCATGGAATGGCCGACCAGCACCACCGGGCCGCGGGGCACCACCGCTGCCAGCACCGCCTCCAAGTCCTGGCCCAGCCGCGGCACGGTGTAGGTGTCCGTCGGGGCGACGCCGGAGTCGCCGTGGCCGCGCTGGTCGTAGAAGACCATCCGCACCTGGGTGCCCCACTCATCGGTCAGCCGCGCCCGCTGGAAATGGAACGACCCCATCCGCAGGCAGAAGCCGTGCGCGAACACCACGGTCAGCGGCGCATTGCGCGGGCCCACGTCGCGCACCGCCAGTTCGACGCCGTCGTCGGTCACCACCACCGAGCTGTGATCGTGCGCCAGGATCTCGAAATCCTCGGCAGCGTACGGGTCTTCGGAGGCGGTGCGCCGTGTCACCGAGCGTGCGATGGTGGACCCGGCGATGGTGCCCACCGCGGCCAGGCCTGCCGCCCCCGCCAGCCAGCCGCCGGCCCTGCTGCGCCGCCGCTTACCGGCCATCGGCTCCGACCCCCCGATACGTCCTGGCGACCCGCCCCCGCGGACTGTTGACCACCTCGTAGTGGATGGTGCCCAACGCGTCCGCCCAGTCCTGGGCCAGCGGTTCACCGGCCGCGCCGGAGCCGAACAGCACGACCTCGTCGCCCTCGGCGACGTCGACCGGACCCGGGCCGAGGTCGACGACGAACTGGTCCATGCACACCCGACCGACGCTACGCCGGCGCCGGCCGTTGATCAGCACGTCGAACCGTCCGCTCAGCGGACGGAACACCCCGTCGGCGTACCCCATCGGCACCAGCGCCACCGTGGTGTCGCGGTCGGCGATCCAGGTGTGGCCGTAGGAGACTCCCTCCCCGGCTTTGATTGAACGAACCAGTACCACAACCGATTTCAGGGTCATGGCGGGTATCAGGCCCATGTCGCCGCGCTCCGGGATGGGACTCAGACCGTAGACGGCGATTCCGGGCCGCACCATGTCGTAGGCCAAGTCGGGCCGCGTCAGCGCCGCCGCCGAATTCGCCAGGTGCGCCGCCTCGAATACCAGGCCGTAGGACCGGGCGGTGGCCAGCATCTCGGAGAACCGTCCGGCCTGAACGTCGTTGACCGGGTTGGCGACCTCGTCGGAGCACGCCAGGTGCGACATCAAGCCCCGCACCCGCACGGCGTCGTCGGCGACGGCGCGGCGCAGCGCATCCAGCAGCGCCGCGTAGTCGTCGGCGCCGACGCCGTTGCGGTTCATCCCGGTGTCGGCCTTGACCGTCACCGTCGCGGTGCGGCCGGTGCGGCCCACCGCGTCGAGCAGGCCGTTGAGTTGCCGCACCGAGGAGACCGCGATCTGCACGTCGGCCAGCAGCGCCGGCGCGAAGTCGACATCCGGCCCGTGCAGCCAGGACAGCACCGGGGCGGTTATGCCGGCGGTACGCAACGCCAGGGCCTCGTCGACGGTGGCCACCCCGAGTTCGGCGGCGCCGGCGGTCAGCGCCGCACGGGCCACCTGGGCCGCGCCGTGACCGTAGCCATCGGCCTTGACCACGGCCATGATGCCGGCGGTGCCGGCGGCCTGAGCCAGCACCCGCACGTTGTGGGCGATGGCGTCGAGGTCCACCAGTGCCTCGCCGAGCAGGCCGGACGTTCGGGATATGGCAGTCATGTCATCGCCGATTGTCCCAGATACCGCCGCCGCGCCGAGTGTGCGGTTTGGGTCACTGCAGGGCCGTTTCGCGAGCGAAAACACACAGTCGACGCGAGACCACACCGAGCCTGTGGATCAACGTCGGCGCTGCAGCCGGCCGGGATGTCACGCTGCCGGTGATGACGACACCCCGATGGCCGTTCCTGGCGGCGGAAGCCCAGGCGACCGGCGCCGTGACCCGCGGTCGGCTGCGTCGCCACTACACCAACGTCTACCCGGGCGTTTGGGTGTCGCGCGACGCGGATCTCACGGCGCCTCGACGTGCCTACGCTGCATGGCTCTGGTCACGCCGGCGCGGAGTTCTCGCCGGCCTGTCGGCGTCGGCCATGCTCGGTGCGAAATGGATCGACGGGGACACCCCGGCCGAGATCATCCACAGCAACCGGCGAGCGCCGGCGTTGCTCACCGTGCACACCGATGTGCTGCTGCCCGCCGAGGTGCGGACGATTCGCGGGATACCGGTGACCACGCCGGCCCGCACGGCTTTTGACCTGGGCAGACGACTCGGGCTCACCGAGGGGGTACAGCGCATCGATGCCCTGATGAACGTCACCGACCTCAAGGTGGTGGATATCGAGGAGGTGGCCGGCACGCACCCCGGTGCCCGGAATCTGCGGCAGCTCGATAAGACGTTGCGACTCGTCGATGGCGGCTCCGACTCGCCGTATGAGTCACTCGCCCGGCTGCTGCTGGTGCGGGCCGGTTTCCCCCGGCCGCATACCCAGATACCGGTGTACAACGCGTGCGGCCGCGTCGTATACCGCATCGACATGGGCTGGCCGGAATATCTCGTCGGCGTCGACTTCGAAGGCGCCCACCATTGGCTTGACCCCCGCCAGCGGGAACGTGACGCCGAGCGCCACTACGTCCTCGGCGAGCTCGGTTGGATCGACCTGCGGCTCACATCTCGCCGGCTGCACAACCGCCCGGGCGTGTTCCTGGAGCGGGTCGGCGCGGCGTTGACCCGCCGGGGTTGCCCGAAAACCTGGTGACCGGCCCACCGAGTGTGCGCTTCGGGCCGCTCGACGGCCGTTCTGCGACCCATAACACACACTCGACGGAAAGGCCCGGGAGAACTCAGTGCGAGAAGTGCTGCTGATCGTCGTAGTGGCCCTCGGGTTTGACCCGGTCCAGGGCGGTCACCGCCTTCATGATGTCGTCGTAGAGCGCTCTGGCCAGGTCCGCCGAGAGGCCCTCGCGGACCACCACGCGTAGCACCGCGACGTCCTCGGCACCTTCCGGCATGGTGTAGGCCGGTACCTGCCAGCCGAAGGTGCGCAGCTCGTGGGAGACGTCGAACTCGGTGTAGCCGCGCTTGCCGGCGAGCCGGCAGGACACCACCGGGATCGCCGACCCGTCGGAGATCACCTCGAAATGCCCGGAAGCGGCCAGCTGATGGCTCAGCCAGCGGGCGGTGTCGCTCAGAGTGCGCATCACCTCGGTGTAGCCGCCGCGGCCCATCCGCAGAAAGTTGTAGTACTGGCCGACGACCTGATTGCCCGACCGGGAGAAGTTCAGCGTGAAGGTGGGCATGTCCCCGCCCAGGTAGTTGACCCGGAACACCAGTTCCTCGGGCAGCTGCTCGGCGTTACGCCACACCACGAAGCCGATACCCGGATAGGTCAGCCCGTACTTGTGGCCGCTGACGTTGATCGACACCACCCGCGGCAGCCGGAAGTCCCAGCGCAGGTCCGGGTGCAGGAACGGCACCACGAAACCGCCACTGGCGGCGTCCACATGCACCGGCACGTCGACCCCACCGGAGGCGGCCAGCTTGTCCAGCGCGGCGCAGATCGCCTCGATCGGCTCCAGCTCCCCGGTGTAGGTGGTGCCCAGGATGCCGACCACGCCGATGGTGTTCTCGTCGACGGCGTCGACGACCTGCTCGGGCGTGATCACGTAGCGGTCCTGCGCCATCGGCAGGTAGCGCGGTTCGACGTCGAAGTAGCGGCAGAACTTCTCCCACACCACCTGAACGTTGGAGCCCATCACCAGATTCGGGGTGCGGTCCTTCCAGTCACCCACCTTCTGCCGCCAGCGCCACTTCATCGCCAGGCCGCCCAGCATCACCGCCTCCGACGACCCGACGGTGGACACCCCGATGGCGCTGGCGGGGTCGTCGTCACGCAGGTTCTCGGCGTGGAACAGATCGGCGACCATGCACACGCAGCGCTGCTCGATGGCCGCGGTGGCCGGGTACTCGTCCTTGTCGATCATGTTCTTGTCGAACGACTCCGCCATCAGCTCAGCGGCTTCCGGGTCCATCCAGGTGGTGACGAAGGTGGCCAGGTTCAGCCGGGAACTGCCGTCGAGCATCAGCTCGTCGTGAATGAAGCGGTAGGCGGCCTGCGGTTCCATCGGGTCGTCGGGCATCCGCAACGCCGGCACCGGCGCGGTGAACAACCGGCCGGTGTAGGCGGGGGCGATAGTGTGCGCGGGGACCGACGGATGGGAATGGGACACAGCGACTCCTACAGTTCTGCGATAGCGGTGCGGATGTGGGCCAGGATGCGTGATGCCGACGTCGGGGTGTCGCCGGGTCCGGGGTCTGCGGCCGAGGCCGCGGCGGCGCGGGTGTGCACGAACGCGGCTGCGGCAGCGGCTTTTCCGGCGGGCAGGCCGGATGCCAGCAGCGCGCCGATCATCCCGGACAGCACATCGCCGGAGCCCGCGGTGGCCGCCCAGGATCCGCCGGCGGGGTTGAGGTAGACCGGACCCGACGGCTCGGCGATGACGGTGACGTTGCCTTTCAACAGCACGGTGGCCCCGAACCGGTCGGCAAGGCCGCGGGCCGCCGCGACCCGGTCGGTTCCGGGCGGGTGGCCGGCCAGCCGGGCGAACTCGCCGGCGTGCGGGGTCAGCACCGTCGGGGCGGTCCGCTCGGCGACCAACGACGGGTGGGCGGCCAGGATGGTCAGTGCGTCGGCGTCGACGATCACCGGCAGGTCGGTGTCGAGCGCGAACCACAGTGCGGCGGCGCCGGATTCGTCGGTGCCCAGGCCCGGCCCCACGACCCAGGCCTGTACCCGCCCGGCGCCCGCCGGACTGGGGGCGGCCACCACCTCGGGCCAGTGCGAAACCACTTGCGCCGCCGCACTTCCGGCGTAGCGCACCATGCCGGAGGTGGCTGCTACCGCCGCGCCGGCGCACAGGATGGCAGCACCCGGGTAGGTCGCCGAGCCGGCCAGCACCCCGGTGACGCCCTGGGTGTACTTGTCGTCGCGGGGTCCGGGCGCCGGCCAGCACGCCTCGACGTCGGCCGCGGTCAGGCCGTGGACATCGGCGTCGGGCAGGTCCAGGCCGATGTCGACCAGTTCGACCCGCCCGCACTGTCCCAGCGCGTGCACCGGTTTGAGGCCGCCGAAGGTGACGGTGAGCGCGGCGTGCACCGCGGCACCGTCCGCCGCGCCGGTGTGCGGGTCCAGGCCGCTGGGGATGTCGACGGCCACCACCGGGATTCCCGCCGCATCGACCGCGGCGAAGATTTCGGCGGCGCCTGCCCGCAGTGCACCGCGCCCGGAGATGCCGACGACTCCGTCGATCACCAGATCCGTTGCGGGCGGCACGGCGTCGACGATGCGGCCGCCGGCGCGCAGGAACGCCGCCAGGCCCTTGGCGTGGGCGCGCTCCGGGTTGAGCAGGATCGCGCCGGCCGCAGCGCCACGCCGGCGCAGGAACGTGGCCGCCCACAGTGCGTCGCCGCCGTTGTCGCCGGAACCCACCACCGCGCATACGCTGCGCCCGGCGACCCCGCCGGTGCGGGCGGTCAGTTCGCGGGCGATCGCGGTGGCCAGGCCGAACGCGGCCCGGCGCATCAGCGCGCCATCGGGCAGGCTCGCCAGCAGCGGCGCCTCGGCGGCGCGGATCGCTTCGACGGTGTAGTAGTGCCGCACTCCGCTCTCCCTCGCCCTTGCTCGCCAGGTGCCAGGTTAGTGGGCCGGATGGTGGCGAGTGAGCGGATAGCAGCACAATCCGATCAGCACCGCCGCGGCATGACCGACCGCGGTGAAGTCAGGATTGATGACCAACGGCACCGCGAAGATGACCAGCAGCACGGCCAGATACCCCCAGCGCCACGGCCGCCGGATCCGATAGACCAGCACCGCCATCACACCCGCCAGGAAGTAGCTGACCCCGATGTCGCGGGCATGGGTCAGCCGTTCCGATTCCCGGTGCAGATGGATCAGCACATACAGCGCACCCTCGCTGACATAGGTCGCGCCGACGTGGGAGAGCAATCCGACCGTCAGCCAGCGCAGCTGCCCCAGCCAGTGCTCGGCGGGCGCCAGGAACAGCGTGAACAGCACCAGATACGGCGTCCAGTCCTTGCCGTCGATCCACAGCAGGCTGGAGACCAGCACCTCCAGCGGGTCGGTGGCCAGGTGGTGCAGGTTGGTGGATTGCTCGACGAGCATGCTGTGCAGTCGCGGGCCCGCGAGGTGCTGGATGACGGTGGTGACCCCCAGCGCCGCCAGCCACAGGTAGGTCAGCGGGGCGGTGTGCACGAACTGCCACGCCGCGGCCAGGCGAGTCCTCACGTCTGCCACGGCGTACAGCCTTACACAGCTACCGATCCTTGATCGGCCACGATGCCTCGCGTATCGTCCCAGACAATTACGCGACGCTCAGTAGCGGATCGATGGGAAGGGCCGGGTTGGTGCGCAACCGCTACGCCGGAGAACCGTTCACCACTTCGACGTCCGAGATCGCCGCCGCCCTGCAGCACGTCAGCATCCCCACCCTGCTGCTGTCGTGCGTGCACATCACCGGTGACCCCCGCTTCATCCGGGAGTTCAAGCAGAACGGGATCTTCCTCAACGAGATCCAGGGATTCATGGCCGACGACGACAAGGCCCGCGCCCGCGCCGAAGCGCTGCAGGTGATCGTCGACTACCGTGACCGCGGCTGCCCGCAGCCCGACCCGCTGCCGGCCGAACTGGTCAAGGAAATGATGGACTGGGCGGCCTGTGAATCCGTCCCGGACACCTACCTCGGACTACTCGCCGAAGAACTCGACCTGTCCGGTGCCGACCCGCGCCGTCCGCCGCTGCTGGAGTGCGACCGGGCGGCCGAGCTGCCGGTGGTGGTGATCGGCTGCGGCGAGTCGGGCATCTTGGCGGGAATCCGGTTGGCGCAGGCTGGTATTCCGTTCACGATCGTCGAGAAGAACGCCGGGCCGGGTGGCACCTGGTGGGAGAACCACTACCCGGGCGCCCGGGTGGACGTCGCCAACCACTTCTACTGCTTCAGCTTCGAACCCAACAACAACTGGGGCCACTACTTCGCCGAACAGCCCGAACTGCAGGCCTATTTCACCGACATGATCGCCAAACACCAGCTGGGTGATCACATTCGGTGGCGCACCGAAGTCACCGAGGCGGCCTGGGACGACGATGGCGGAACCTGGACGCTGACCACCGCGGCCGGTGACACCATCCGCGCCCGCGCGGTGATCACCGCGGTCGGCCAGCTCAACCGGCCGCACCTGCCGGATCTCGACGGCGCGGCGGACTTCACCGGGCCGGCGTTTCACTCCGCGTCCTGGGACCACAGCGTCGATCTGGCCGGCAAGCGGGTGGCGCTGATCGGGGCGGGTGCCAGCGGATTCCAGATCGCACCCGCTATTGCGGGAAACGTGAAGCAGCTCACGGTGTTTCAGCGCACCCCGCAGTGGATGTTCCCCAACCCGATGTATCACGATGCGGTGCCCGACGGGGTGCGGTGGGCGCTGGAGCACCTGCCGTTCTACGGCCGCTGGTACCGGTTCCTGCTGCTGTGGCCCGGCGCCGACAAGGGCCTGGAGGCCGCCCGGGTCGACCCGGACTACCCCGGCCAGGACTACGCCGTCAGCGAGATCAACGCCTTGGCCCGGCAGATGTTCACCGGCTGGATCACCGACCAGGTCGGCGACGACGAAGCCCTGCTGGCCAAGGTGCTGCCGGACTATCCGGCCACCGGCAAACGCACCCTGCAGGACAACGGCACCTGGCTCAAGACGCTGCAACGCGACAACGTCGAACTGGTGCGCACCGGTATCGAACGGATCACCCCGCACGGTGTGCAGACCGCTGACGGGGTGCACCATGATGCCGATGTGATCGTGTACGCCACCGGTTTTCGGCACACCGACGTGCTGTGGCCGATGCGCGTCACCGGCCGCGGCGGCACCGACCTGCACGGGCTGTGGGGCAGCCGGCCCTATGCGTACCTCGGGATCACGGTGCCCGGCTTCCCGAACTTCTTCCTGCTCTACGGGCCCGGCGCGCACCTGGCGCACGGCGGCAGCCTGATCTTCAACTCCGAGTTGGAGATGCGCTACATCGACGCCTGCCTGGCCCGCCTCGCCAAGGACCGGCTGCACTCGATCGAGCCGACCGCGCGGGCCGCCGCTGAGTGGCACCGGGCCACCCAGGAAGAGATCAAGAAAACGGTGTGGGCGCACCCGGCGATCAAGCATTCCTACTTCAAGAACGCCGACGGTGAGATCCACACCGTGAGCCCGTGGCGGCTCGATCAGTACTGGGCGGCAGTGCGCGAACCGGACTGGTCGCAGTTCGTCATCAGACAAGGAGTCGACAGTTGAGCGGAATCGTCATCACCGGTGCGGCATCCGGGATCGGCCGGGCGTGCGCGCAGGCGCTGGTCGCCGACGGACGCCGGGTTGCGCTGTGGGACATCGCCGCCGGAGTCCAACAGGTGGCCGACGGCCTGGGAATGCCCGGCGCGGTGGTCGACGTCTGCGATGACGCCGCGCTGCCCGGCGCCGTCGCGGCCGCGGCCGAGGCGCTCGACGGCATCGACGGGCTGGTACACGCGGCCGGCCGGGTGATCCCCGAGCCGGTCGGCGCCTACACCGGCGAATCCTGGGACGCCGTCTTGGACGTCAACCTGCGGGCGCAGGCGATGCTGGTGCAGCTGATGCTGCCGCAGCTGGAAGCGGCCGCCCGCGCCGGCGCCGGGCCTGCGGTAGTGGGCATCTCCAGCATCGAGGGGCTGACCGCCAACCCGTTCATTCCGGCCTACTGCGCCTCCAAGGCCGGCCTGCTGGGATTGACGCGATCGATGGCCGCGCAGCTGGGCCCGGCCGGGATTCGGGTCAACGCGGTGTGCCCGGGCTTCATCGAAACCCCGATGCTGCAGCTCGCACTCGACGTCGAGGAGGTTGCGGCCGGCTTCGTGGCCGCCGCACCGCTGGGGCGTATCGGTCAGCCGGCCGAGGTGGCCGAAGCGGTGGCGTTTCTGATGTCGCCGCGGGCGTCGTTCATCACCGGCACCCAGATCGTCGTCGACGGCGGAGTCACCGCCCGGCATCCGTGATCTACTCGACGGTGACCGACTTGGCCAGGTTGCGCGGTTTGTCGACGTCGTAGCCGCGGGCCTGGGCCACCCCGGCGGCGAACACCTGCAGCGGAATGGTCGACAACAGCGGCTGGTAAAGCGTTGGAACCGCGGGGATTTCGATCAGGTGATCGGCGTAGGGCCGCACCGTCTCGTCGCCTTCCTCGGCGATCACCACGGTGACCGCGCCGCGGGCCTGAATCTCGCGGATGTTGGAAAGCAGCTTGGCGTGCAGCATCGCGGCGTTCTTGGGCGAGGGCATCACCACGATCACCGGCAGGTCGTCCTCGATCAGCGCGATCGGTCCGTGTTTGAGCTCCCCGGCGGCGAAGCCCTCGGCGTGCATGTAGGCCAGTTCCTTGAGTTTGAGTGCGCCTTCCAGAGCGACCGGGTAGCCGACGTGCCGGCCGAGGAACAGCACCGCGGGTGAGCGGGCGAACCGCCGCGCCAGCTCGGCCACCGCGTCGATGCCGTCGAGCACCCGCGACACCAGCTCCGGCATCGCCTCCAGCTGGTGGTATTCGCGCTCCACCTCGTCGGGGTACTTGGTGCCGCGGGCCTGTGCCAGCGCCAGCCCGACCAGGTAGTTCGCGGTGATCTGGGCCAAAAACGTCTTCGTCGACGCCACCCCGATCTCGGGGCCGGCGCGGGTGTAGAGCACCGCGTCGCATTCCCGCGGGATCTGCGAGCCGTTGGTGTTGCAGACCGCCAGCACCTTGGCCTTCTGTTCCTTGGCGTGCCGCACCGCCTCCAAAGTGTCGGCGGTCTCGCCGGACTGGCTGATCGCCACCACCAGGGTGCTGCGGTCCAAAACCGGGTCCCGATAGCGGAATTCACTCGCGAGTTCGACTTCCACCGGCAGCCGCGCCCAGTGCTCGATGGCGTACTTGGCCAGCAGCCCGGAGTGATACGCGGTGCCGCAGGCCACCACGAACACCTTGTCGACCTCGCGCAGCTCCTGATCGCTCATCCGCTGCTCGTCGAGCACGATGCGGCCGTCCTCGAAGTGCCCGAGCAGCGTCTCGGCCACCGCGGTGGGCTGCTCGGCGATCTCCTTGAGCATGAAGTACTCGTAGCCGCCCTTCTCGGCGGCCGACAGATCCCAGTCGATGTGAAACGAGCGGGCGGAACCGGTCACGTCCTCGCCGTCGAAGTCGGTGATGCGGTAGTCGTCGGCGGTGAGCACCACCGCCTGGTCCTGGCCCAGTTCGATCGCGTCGCGGGTGTAGGGGATGAACGCCGCCACGTCGGAGCCGAGGAACATCTCACCCTCGCCGATGCCGATCACCAGCGGGGTGGACCGTCGCGCCGCCACGATGGTGCCCGGCTCGTCGGCGTGGGCGAACACCAGGGTGAAGTGTCCTTCCAGCCGGCGCAGCACCGCCAACGCCGAGGCCACGAAGTCGCCGGCGGTGTCGCCGTGGCGGTACTGGCGGGCCAGCAGGTGAACGGTCACCTCGCTGTCGGTCTCGCTGGTGAACTCCGCCCCCTCGCGCTCGAGCTCGTCGCGCAGCGCGGCGAAGTTCTCGATGATGCCGTTGTGCACCACGGCGAACTTCGACGCCGCGTCGCGGTGCGGGTGGGCGTTGCGGTCGGTGGGCCGGCCGTGGGTGGCCCAGCGGGTGTGGCCCAGCCCGGTGCCGCCGGCCAGCAGCGCGGGATCGGTGTCGGCCAGTTCGGCCTCCAGATTGGCCAGCCGGCCGGCGCGCCGGCGGATGGTCAACTGGCCCACGCCGTCGACGACGGCGATGCCCGCGGAGTCATAACCGCGGTACTCCATGCGACGCAGCGCCTCGACGACCACCTCGCGCGCGGGCCGCTGCCCGACGTAGCCGACGATTCCGCACATAGCTGTTCAGGGTAGTGCA
>CAYNJD010000061.1:0-290 GCA_964397355.1 uncultured Mycobacterium sp.
GAGGTGCAGTTCCGGCTGGGTTTTCTGCTCGATGTGGGGCTGGAGTACCTGTCGCTGGCGCGGGCGGCCGCCACGCTCTCGGGCGGGGAGGCCCAGCGCATCCGGCTGGCCACCCAGATCGGCTCCGGTCTGGTCGGGGTGCTCTACGTGCTCGACGAGCCGTCGATCGGCCTGCACCAGCGCGACAACCGCCGGCTGATCGAAACCCTCACCCGGCTAAGGGATCTGGGCAACACTCTGAGCGTCGTCGAACACGACCTGGACACGATCGCCGCGGCCGACTGGATCGT
>CAYNJD010000061.1:300-13338 GCA_964397355.1 uncultured Mycobacterium sp.
CGTCGACATCGGTCCGGCCGCCGGCGAGCACGGCGGGAAGATCGTGCACTCGGGTCCCTACGCGGATCTGGTGGCCAACCCCGACTCGATCACCGGGGCGTATCTGTCTGGCGCCCAACAGATTCCGGTTCCCGCCGTGCGAAGGCCGACCGATCCGCGCCGTCGGCTCACCGTGGTCGGCGCCCGCGAACACAACCTGCGCGACATCGATGTGGCGTTCCCGCTGGGTGTTCTCACCGCGGTCACCGGGGTCTCCGGGTCGGGCAAGTCGACGCTGGTCAACGACATCCTGGCGGCGGTGCTGGCCAACAGGCTCAACGCCGCGCGTCAGGTGCCCGGCCGGCACACTCGGGTTACCGGCCTGGAGCATGTCGACAAGTTGGTGCGCGTCGACCAGTCACCGATCGGGCGCACCCCGCGGTCCAACCCGGCCACCTACACCGGGGTGTTCGACAAGATCCGCACCCTGTTCGCCGCCACCACCGAGGCCAAGGTGCGCGGCTATCAGCCGGGCCGGTTCTCGTTCAACGTCAAGGGCGGCCGCTGCGAGGCGTGCACCGGCGACGGCACCATCAAGATCGAGATGAACTTCCTGCCCGATGTCTACGTGCCCTGCGAGGTCTGCCACGGCGCCCGCTACAACCGGGAGACGCTGGAGGTGCACTACAAGGGCAAGACCATCGCGCAGGTGCTCGACATGTCGATCGAGGAGGCGGCGGAGTTCTTCGAGCCGATCACCGGCATCCACCGCTACCTGCGCACCCTGGTCGACGTCGGGCTGGGCTACGTGCGGTTGGGCCAGCCCGCGCCGACACTGTCGGGCGGGGAGGCGCAGCGGGTCAAGCTGGCCTCCGAGCTGCAGAAGCGCTCCACCGGGCGGACGGTCTACATCCTCGACGAGCCCACCACCGGGCTGCACTTCGAGGACATCGCCAAACTGTTGGGTGTCATCAACGGCCTTGTCGACAAGGGCAATACGGTGATCGTCATCGAGCACAACCTGGACGTGATCAAGACCGCGGACTGGATCATCGACATGGGCCCCGAGGGCGGTGCCGGCGGCGGGACGGTGGTGGCCGCCGGCACACCGGAGGACATCGTGGCGGTCCCGGAGAGCTACACCGGCAAGTTCCTCGCCGAAATCCTCAGTGCGCCCGCCAAACCGGCCAAACCGGCCAAACCGGTCAAAGCTGCCAAGCGCCGGCGCAAAGCGAGCGCCTAACGGCCGGCGTTACCGGATTTCACCAGCGGCGACGGGAACCGCGGCGCCACCCGCACGCCGCCCAGCCAGTCGGTGAGCTGCCGCGCCCGCCGCGTCAGCACGTCACGGGCGCGGCGGCCGGGGTCCTCCAGCAGCTGCAGGTGCACCTGCGCGGTGGCGTCCTGATACCAGCCGCCCACGATCCGGCCGTTCCACCACACCGTGGGCCCGGCGTTGCCGTTGTTGTCGAACAACCGGCCGCGGTGCTCGCCCAGGTACCAGTCGCGGTGATACCAGCCCATCGTGGTGACGTCGAGGCCGGGCAGCAGCGCCCCCCACGGCTCGGGTTCGGGCTCGGGCTCCAGGTCGTCGGGCAGCGCGTAGCCGGGTGTGCCGTGCAGGTCGACGTCCACGGCGCCGATGTCGCGCAACGCTTTTCGGACCGCGGTCTTGGTGGTGCCGAACCACCACTTGATGTCCTCGGCGGTGGCCGGGCCGAACGCGCGCAGCCAGCTGCCGATCAGCTGCGCCTGCGCCATATCGGTGGCCGGCTTCTCGCCCGGCT
Organism: uncultured Mycobacterium sp.; assembly: GCA_964397355.1. Taxonomy (GTDB): domain Bacteria; phylum Actinomycetota; class Actinomycetes; order Mycobacteriales; family Mycobacteriaceae; genus Mycobacterium. The sequence continues at coordinate 2,067 of CAYNJD010000061.1, forward strand.
CGCCGAGCCAGTCCGCGGCGGTCACCCACCGCGGCCGCGACGACGTCCAGGTGCCGTCGTTGGGCCCGCGCACGATGTCGCCCTGGGCGCCGAGCACGGTCAGTGCCCGCGGGGCCAGGTGCGTCCGGCCGCCGTAGGACTTGCCGGGCGCCGGATCGTAGGTGCCGGCCAGCTCGGGCAGTGCCGAGCGCAGTTCGGTGCTGCTCGCGGGGCCGTGGTCGCCCAGGTGCCGCAGCACCGCCGCGCCGGCCCGGGCCAGCCAGCGTTCGCCGTCGCCGGCCACCCCGGCCTTGACGACGTCGGCGATCAGCCGGCGCCGCTCGGTGCCGGCCACCCGGTCACCGGCGGCGGCTTGCACCGCCGGCAGGTCTACGGGGTCGATCACCCACAGCGTGCGGCGCATCGCCAGCTGCTTGACCAGCGAACGCTTCTCATACAGCGCGGCGTCCAGGTCGGCGACCGCGAACGGCGAGCAGCGCGCCCACAGCGACAGATACGGGGTGGCCGGGTCGGTGGCATGCAGCCCGATCAGCGCCGTCGCGATATCCGTGAGCGCTTCGGTCGCGGCCTCGGGGGCCAGGAAATGTCTGCGCGCCAACCGGTTACGTCGTTCGGCGACGGTGAAGGACCGCACCGATCAGTGCTCGTCGTCGCGCATCGATGCCCGGATCTGCTCCAGCCGGTCGGCGGCGGCGCGTTGGCGGTCCTCGTACTGCTTGTCGACGCTGCGGCCTTCCGGGGTCTCGGCATCCAGCTCTCGGGCGCCGATCGAGGTCTGGTACCGGTTCTCGATCTTGTCGCGCACCGAGTCGAAGGTCGGCACGCCGGCGTCGTCGAACTCGGTCGGATCCTCACCCATGTTCGACACGTTACCGGCGGCGGTCGAAGTAGCGGACCATCAATTCCCAGTAGCCCATGGTCGCGGCCATCGCCAGCGCCGTGGCGATCACCGTCGGCAGCCACCGGCGCCGTCGCGCGTAGCACAGCGCCGTGGCGGTGGCGGCGCTGCCGGCCAGGTTCACCAGCAGCGCGGCGTCGCGGGGCCGGTCGGTGATCCACTGCTCCTCGCCGAGCATCGCCCGGGTCGACCACGCCGAGGTGTCGGCCGGCTCACCGAAGATCACCGGGTTCAGCGCGAACCACACCGACACCCACGCCGCGTCCCGCCAGGACCGTCGCCACACCGGAACCAGGATCAGCGGCGTCGTCGCCCACCGGGTCCAGGCGCTCCACGGGTTGGCGTGGCGGGCGAAGACCGCGCGGCGCAGCCGGGCCGGCCTCACCGCGGCTTCGCCAGCGGGAAGGGCAGCGTGTCGCGGATGCTGCGGCCGGTGATCAGCATGACGACCCGGTCGACGCCCATGCCCAGGCCGCCGGTCGGTGCCATCGCGTACTCCATCGCCTGCAGGAAGTCCTCATCGAGCTCCATCGCCTCCGGATCGCCGCCGGCGGCCCGCAGCGACTGCTGCGCCAGCCTGCGGCGCTGTTCCACCGGGTCGGTGAGCTCACTGTATGCGGTGCCCAGCTCGACACCCCACGCCACCAGATCCCACCGCTCGGCCACGCCCGGCTTGCAGCGGTGCGGCCGGGTCAGCGGTGACACCGAGGTGGGGAAGTCGGTGTAGAACGTCGGCTGTTCGGTGCGGGCCTCGACCAGCTGCTCGTAGAGTTCGAGCACCACCGCGCCGGCATCCCACTGCCGCAGGAAGTGCACCCCGGCGCGGTCGCACAACCGGCGCAGCGTGGTCAGGTCGGTGCCGGCGTCGATCTGCTCGCCGAGCGCGTCGGACACCGCCTCGTGCACGGTGCGCACCTGCCAGGTCCCGGAGATGTCCACCGGTTCCAGCCGGCCGTCGGCGCCGGGCCGCATCACCACCGCCGCGCCGTTGGCGGCCACCGCGGCGTTCTGGATCAGCTCGCGCGCCCCGTCGATCCAGGCGCGGTAGTCGGCGTGGGCCTGGTAGGCCTCCAGCAGGGTGAACTCCGGGTTGTGGCTGAAGTCCACGCCTTCGTTGCGAAACGCCCGGCCCAGCTCGAACACCCGCTCCACCCCGCCCACGCACAGCCGCTTGAGGTAGAGCTCCGGGGCGATCCGCAGATACAGGTCCAGGTCGTAGGCGTTGATGTGGGTGGCGAACGGGCGGGCGTTCGCCCCGCCGTGCAGCTGCTGCAGGATCGGGGTCTCGACCTCCAGGAATCCCTTGGCGAACAACGTGTCCCGCAGCGAGCGCAGCACCTTGCTGCGGGCGGCGATCAGCTCCCGGGACTCGGTGTTGATCGCCAGGTCCACATAGCGGGTCCGCACCCGCGCCTCGGGGTCGGTCAGCCCCTTCCACTTGTCGGGCAGCGGGCGCAGGCACTTGCCGATCAGCCGCCACCGGCACACCAGCAGCGACGGGGTCCCGTTGCGGCTGCGGCCCATCCGGCCGGTCGCCTCCACCAGGTCGCCCAGATCCACCGTCGAGCTGAAGTCCGCGGCGCGGGCCTCACCGGCCTCGGCCAGCACCGAATTGTCCAGCAGCAGCTGCACTTCGCCCGACCAGTCGCGCAGCTCGGCGAACAGCACCCCGCCGTAGTCGCGCATCCGCAGCACCCGCCCGGCCACCGACACGGTCTCGTCGGTACCGACCGCCGGTAGCCCGGCGACGGTGTGGCTGGGCGGGGAGCCCACCGGGTAGGCGTCAACGCCGCTGTCCCGCAACGACTTCAGCTTGGCCATCCGGACCCGGACCTGTTCGGGCAGCCGGGGGAGCAGCTCGGCGGGTTCGCCACCGGGAATGTCGGGGGCGGAGCCGTCGCTGTGCAGCCGGCCGGTGGCGGCCACCGCCGCCGGCACCGACGAGTGGTGCCCGGTGTGCTGCTCGTTGCGCCGGGAGAACGGCAGCACCAGAAAACCCTCGGCGATCACCGAGGCGACACCGACCCGCGGGATCAGCCGGGCGTCTTCGTAGCAGGCGTAGCGCGGCACCCACTGCGGCCGGTATTTCATGTTCGACCGGTACAGCGTCTCCAGTTGCCACCAGCGTGAGAAGAACATCAGCAGCCGCCGCCAGGCCCGCAGCACCGGCCCGGCGCCCAGTTGCGCGCCCTGCTCGAACGCCGCCCGGAACATCGCGAAGTTCAGCGAGATGCGGCTGACGCCGATGGTGGCGGCTTGCAGCGCCAGTTCGCTGACCATCAGCTCGATGGTGCCGTTGGGTGACTGCGGCGAGCGGCGCATCAGATCCAGCGACACCCCGCTGTGCCCCCACGGCACCAGCGACAGCATCGCCACCACCTCGTCACCGCGCACCGCCTCGACCAGCAGGCAGTCGGCGTCGGCCGGGTCACCGAGCCGGCCCAGCGCCATCGAGAAGCCGCGCTCGGATTCGGTGTCGCGCCAGGCGTCGGCGCGTTCGATCACCCGCGCCATCTCGTCGGCGCCGATGTCGCCGTGCCGGCGCATCCGCACCGTCAGCCCCGACCGTCGGGCCCGGGTCACCGCCTGGCGCACCCCGCGCATGTCCGGGCCGGACAGCTTGAACTCCGAGGTCCGCAGGATCGCCTCGTCGCCGAGCTCCAGGGCGCTCAGCCCGGCCTCCCGGAAGGCCTGGGCACCGGCGAAACTGGCACCCATCACGCCGGGCGCCCAGCCGTAGTCCTGGCAGACCCGCAGCCAGGCGCTGATGGCCTGCGGCCACGCCCGCGGGTCGCCCACCGGGTCGCCGCTGGCCAGGCAGACACCGACCTCGACGCGGTAGGTGATGGCGGCGCGCCCGTTGGGGGCGAACACCACCGACTTGTCGCGGCGGGTGGCGAAGTAGCCCAGCGAGTCGTTTCGGCCGTACTGCTCGAGCAGCCCGCGGATCGCCGACTCGTCCTGGCCGGTCAGCGCGTTGTCGGAGCGTTGGGACAAAAACAGCACGATCGCCGCGACGATCAGCGCCAGCGCCCCGAGCAGCCCGCACAGCGCCTTGAGGCCGAAGTCGGGTTTGCCGGGGAAGAAGTCCGGCTCCAGCAGCGCGAAGCCGACCACCCGGTTCACCACGTACGGCAGCCGCAACGCGGGTGCGACGGTGCCGGGGAACAGCTCGATGAGCGCCCAGCACAGCAGGATCGCGACCGCCCAGCCGGCAACCAGCGTCGCCGCCGACTTGAGCAATGCGCCGCGGCGCACCTTGGCGCAGAACTCGTCGCGGGCCAGCACCAGCACCGCGATCGCGACGGCGTGCAGCGCCAGGCCGGCGGCCCCGCTGACGGCCTGCAGCCGGTCGGCACCGCCCGACACCAGCCGGCTGACGTTCCAGCCGCCGGCGACCAGCAGGTTGGCGATCAGCAGCCACCAGGCGATGCGCTTGCGGGCGCTCAGCGCCGCGGCCAGCAGTGCCAGCACGAACGCCCAGGCCAGACTGGTGTCGGGGAAGTTGAACAGGTACTTGTCGATGAACTGCCGCGGCACCCCGATGACCCACCGGATCACCGGGGACATGCTCGCCAGCAGCGACAACGTGGCGGCGATACCGACGGCCCAGGCGGCCACCGCGGGCACCCAGTGAAACCGCGAGGTCGAGCGGCTGCGGGAACGCGGCACGGTCAGCGTCATAGCCCGCGAGAATAAGCACCCAAACCTGGAAAACGGTGTGAGGGCCGAACCACCTCGGACGCTCCCGGCTAGAAGAATGCTGAACTGCTGTTAGACTGTGTGCCGCGACCGTCCCGGTGTACGCCAGGACAGCAAGTGGAGTTCCCTCCCACCACTAGCCGAGGAGCAATCCGCAGGCCCAGTGGTCCGGTCGCAGGCGATGTGAATCGTCTGCTCTGCGCGGTGCGCAGGCGGCCCGAACGGCTTCGGGTCGTGATCGGTCGGTATCGGGCCCTGCTTCGTGCAGGGCTTTTTTGCTGGTGGGTGGTTTCTTCTGCCGCTGCGTCCGGACGAGCACTGCGGCGGCGCGACCGAAAGACTACCCAGGGAGGTCCCATCAGCACTGAGATCCGCGTCAACGAGCGCATTCGCGTACCTGAGGTCCGTTTGATCGGTCCGGGTGGGGAGCAGGTAGGCATCGTGCGCATCGAGGATGCGCTCCGCGTCGCCGCGGATGCCGATCTCGACCTCGTCGAGGTGGCCCCCAACGCCCGACCGCCGGTCTGCAAGATCATGGACTACGGCAAGTACAAGTACGAGGCGGCACAGAAGGCGCGCGAGTCTCGCAAGAACCAGCAGCAGACCGTCGTCAAGGAACAGAAGCTGCGTCCCAAGATCGACGATCACGACTACGAGACGAAGAAGGGCCACGTGGTCCGCTTCCTCGAGGCAGGGTCGAAGGTCAAGGTGACGATCATGTTCCGCGGCCGTGAGCAGTCCAGGCCGGAGTTGGGTTACCGACTGCTGCAGCGGCTGGGTGCCGACGTCGCCGACTACGGGTTCGTCGAGACCTCCGCCAAGCAGGACGGACGCAACATGACGATGGTGCTGGCCCCGCACCGTGGCGCGAAGACCCGCGCCAAGGCGGCAGAAGATGCCGGCGCGGGCGCAAAGGCCCCCACACCCGCCCGGGAAGCCCCGGCGGATGCGGCCGAGCCCAAACCCGACAACTGACCCGACACAGAACTGAGGAAACATGCCCAAGGCGAAGACCCACAGTGGCGCTGCAAAGCGGTTCCGCCGCACCGGCACCGGAAAAATCGTGCGGCAGAAGGCCAACCGTCGCCACCTGCTTGAGCACAAGCCCACCACCCGCACCCGCCGGCTGGCCGGTCGCACCGAGGTGTCCGCGGCCGACACCAAGCGTGTCAACAAGATGCTGAACGGCTGAGCGTCGCTCCACGCATACGCAAATCCCTTACGCCCCAACGAGAGTAGGAACACCCCATGGCACGCGTGAAGCGGGCAGTCAATGCCCAGAAGAAGCGTCGCACCATCCTGAAGGCCTCGAAAGGCTACCGGGGCCAGCGGTCTCGGCTGTACCGCAAGGCCAAAGAGCAGCAGCTGCACTCGCTGACCTACGCCTACCGCGACCGTCGCGCCCGCAAAGGTGAGTTCCGCAAGCTGTGGATCTCGCGGATCAACGCGGCGGCCCGCGCCAACGGCGTCACCTACAACCGGCTGATCCAGGGCCTCAAGGCCGCCGGCGTCGAGGTGGACCGCAAGAACCTCGCCGAGATCGCCGTCAGCGATCCGGCCGCGTTCACCTCGCTGGTCGAGGTCGCCAAGGCCGCGCTGCCCGAGGATGTCAACGCGCCCTCCGGCGAGGCTGCCTGACCCCAACCGGGACGATGCTGACCGAACGCTCGGCCCGGGTGGTCGCGGCGGTCAAGCTGCACCGGCATGTGGCCCGCAAGCGCGAGCAGCGTTTCCTGGCCGAAGGCCCCAACCTGATCGAGGCCGCGCTGCGCCGCGGACTGGTCGCCGAGGTGTTCGCCACCGAGTCGGCGGCACAACGCCACGCCGAGCTGCTGGCCGCAGCCTCGGCACCTGTCCATCTGGTCACCGACCGGGCGGCGAAGGCGCTGTCGGACACCGTCACACCGGCCGGGCTGGTGGCGGTGTGCACGCTTCCGCAACCGGACCTGCACCGGTTGCTGGCCGGCCCGCCGGCACTGGTGGCGGTCGCGGTCGGCGTCGGCGAGCCCGGTAACGCCGGCACGCTGATCCGCATTGCCGATGCCACCGGCGCCGGGCTGGTGGTGCTGACCGGCAACAGCGTCGACCCCTACAACGGCAAGTGCCTGCGCGCCTCGGCGGGCAGCATCTTCCACGTCCCGGTGGTGGTGGCCGCCGACACCGACGCCGTGCTGGCGGCGTTGCGGGAGGCGGGGTTACAGGTGCTGGCGACGGCGCTGGACGGCGAGCTGTGCCTCGACGACGCCGATCCGGTACTGGCGGCGCCCACGGCCTGGCTGTTCGGCCCGGAAGCCCAGGGGCTGCCGGTGGCCGCCGCTGCCGCCGCGCACCACCGGGTGCGGATCCCGATGTCCGGCGGCGCGGAGAGTCTCAATGTGGCTGCCGCAGCGGCGATCTGCCTGTACCAGAGCGCGCGGGCGCAGCGGGGGGCCTAGGCGGCCTTGGGTCGCACTCGAGGCCGCGGCGGGCGCCGGGTGGCGGCCAGCGAGAAGGTGTTGTGCACCAGCTCGCCGGCCCGCTCGATCAGGCTCATCCGCCGCGATATCCGCGGCACGTAGTGCATCCCGCTGCCGCGGCGGCTCTTCGGCGGCGCCATGAACCACGGCGCCTCCTCCAGCGGGGTGTCCTCGGCCAGCTTGCCCTGCTCGCGGCGGTAGCCGGCCAGTGCGCGCGGGTGCAGCCGGATCTCCTCGGGGACGAAGGTGAACGCGATCTGGCTGAACTTGCCGATCAGCCGGAACAGCACTTCGTCGCCCTCTGACCAGCGCAAGCCGGCCTTCTCCCGCACCACCGGCTCGAACAGCCCGGCGGCGATCCAGCGCTGGGTGGCCAGCATCGGCTTGAACAGCTGGTCCCACACCCCGGTGGGCATCAGCACGAACCACGGCTTGGGGATGCGCATGTCCAAGATGCCCTGCGCGGCCGGCGTCATCTCCAGCTCTTCTTCGCAGACCCGGTCCCAGTACTCGCAGAACTCTTCCCAGGACTTCGGCACCGGCCGCATGCTCATGCCGTACATCCGGTACCACTGCACGTGCTCGTCGAACAGCTGGTGCTTTTCGGCCTCGGTCAGCCCGCCGCAGAAGTACTCGGCCAGCTTGATGATCAGCATGAAGAAGGTGGCGTGCGCCCAGTAGAAGGTCTCGGGATCCAGTGCGTGATAGCGCCGGCCCTGGGAGTCGGTGCCCTTGATGTCGCGGTGCCAGTCGCGCACCGCGGCGCCGGTCTGCTGGGCGCGGGCGCCGTCGTAGACCACGCCCATGATCGGGTACACCGACCGCGACACCCGCTGCAACGGCTCGCGCCACAGGCTGGAGTGCTGTTCCACCCCGGCGCCCAGGCCGGGGTACATGTTCTCGATGGCGCCGATCCACATGCCCATGACCCCGGTGCGGATATCGCCGAAGTACTTCCAGGTCAGCGAGTCGGAGGTCAACGGCTCGGCGGCCGGGGCGGGTTTGGCAGCGGCCTTGGGCGGGGCACTCTGGTCTGGTTGGGCACTCTGGTCGACGGGGTGCGACGCCCGCTCAGCGGACGTGGTCGGTGTAACGGTCATCACGTCTCCTGTCTGGCAAACCTGACACAACGATAATTGTGACAACGAACGTTGTCTACATTCTGGCTGGCGCGTCGCGGCGGATTGTGGACCGTGGCGCGTGCCACGTACCGGTGCCGTTGCCGGTGGCCGCAGCGGCCACATACTCTGGGGCGCATGGACCTCGAGCCGGTCGGTCGGCAGGCTGACGCGCTCGAGGAGGTGGTGGAGATACCCGAACAGACCCGCTCGAGGCGCCGCCGCTCGTTCTCCCTCGATGAGGCCGCGGCCTGGCTGAACCGCACCACCAATGACGTCCGGGTGGTCGATCTGGTGCGGCGGGTGCGCCGGGCGCTGCCCGGTGACCCGGAGTTCGGCGACCCGCTGTCCACCGCCGGTGACGGGGGACCGCAGGCCGCGGCGCGGGCGGCCGACCGGCTGATGGGGGATCGGTCCGCGGCCTCCCGCGAGGTCAGCCTGGGTGCGCTGCAGGTGTGGCAGGCGCTGACCGAACGGATCTCGCGGGCGCCGTCGAGCTCCGAGGCCACACTGGTCTTCACCGACCTGGTCGGGTTCTCCACCTGGTCGCTGCGCTCCGGCGACGACGCCACCTTGACGCTGCTGCGGCGGGTGTCGCAGGTGGTGGAGCCGCCGCTGCTGAACTCCGGTGGCCGCATCGTCAAACGGATGGGCGACGGGCTGATGGGGGTGTTCCGCGACCCGCTGGTGGCGGTGAGCGCGGCCCTGACGGCCTATGACGCCATCAAGACGGTGGAGGTCAACGGGTACACGCCGCGGATGCGGGTCGGTATCCACACCGGCCGGCCGCAGCGGCTGGCCGACGACTGGCTCGGCGTGGACGTCAACATCGCCGCGCGGGTCATGGAGCGGGCCGCCAAGGGCGGCATCATGGTGTCCGGCACGACGCTGGAGCGCATCGAGCCGGGCGATCTCGACGAGCTGGGCGTGGTGGCCAAGCGGGCGCGCCGGCAGGTGCTGGCGGCCAAGACCAGCGGTGTTCCGCCGGATCTGATGATGTACCGGCTCAAGGCGGTTCGCCGCGAGCAGCCTGACGAGGAGTGACTTTCGGCGCCGGCCGCTCAGCGTGACCTCGGGTTCCCGCGCATAAGTGGAGGAACCTCGTTCCTTGGAATAGTCTGCGTGAGCAACGTAACTATTTGACCAGTTCTACACAGGTCGTCTTAAGCGCTCGGCTGCAGCGCAGAGAAGCGGGGAATCATGTCGGGTCGGGGACAGCGTCGCAACAACGGCCGTCGCGCGGGTGGTCGGCTGCTCGGTGCCGGCAGCACCGTGGCGGCGTTCCTGGCGTTCGGCATGGCCCCGCTGGCCGCGGCGCCCTCGGCGAGCGCCGACATCGACCTGGACTGGCTGACCGACCTGTTCACCCCGGTCGCGGACACCGCGGCCGGCTGGGACACCAGCGCCTGGGACGCCAGTGCGTGGGACATCAGCTCCTGGTTCGACGCCTCGACCGACCCGGGTCTGGCCGCGGCGACCGACACCTTCGACATGGCGTCGATTTGGAACACGCTGGTCTACCAGCCGATGCACGCGGCGGTGGAGGCGTGGATCGAGAACCCGGCCAACGCCTCGATCATCGACATGATCAACGGCTGGGACCCCGACAACATGATCATCGGGAACGGCCTCGATGGCATGACCGAGGGCAACGACTCCATCAACGGCACCGATGGCGGCTGGTTGTTCGGTGACGGCGGCGACGGTGTCAACGGCGGCACCGGCGGTGACGCCGGGATGTTCGGTAACGGCGGCGCCGGCGGTGACGGCACCGAGGGTGGCGACGGTGTCGAGGCCCACCTCAACGGCGGTGACGGCGGGGCCGGCGGCTCGATGATGGGCATCGGTGGCGCCGGCGGTGCCGGTGCGTTGGGCGGTGACGGCGGTAACGGCGGCGATGCCAACGGCTGGCTGTTCGGCATCGGCGGCGCCGGCGGCAACGGTGGTGCGGGTGCGGTCGGTGACACCGGGGCCGCGGGCGACTGGGGTGTCAACGGTGGCGTTGGCGGCACCGGCGTCGCCGGAGATACCGGCGGAACCGGCGGCAAGGGCGGTAACGCCACGGGGTCGTTGTTCGGTGCCGGCGGCGCGGGCGGCAACGGCGGCGCAGGTGGGCAGGGCGGCCAGGGCGGGACCGGCGCGGAAGGTACAGCTGATCACCTCGACGGCGGCACTGGTGGAACCGGTGGTGCTGGCGGTGCGGGCGGTGCCGGTGGTGAAGGCGGCCAGGGCGGGATGTTTGGCAGCACCGGCGCGGCCGGTGAGGACAGCGACATCCACGGTGACGGCGGTACCGGCGGTACCGGTGGTGCCGGGGCGGATGCCACCGCTGACCACGATGCCGGTAACGGCGGCGCCGGCGGTGACGGCGGTGATGCCGGCGCCAGCGGGAACGGTGGTGACGGCGGTACCGGCGGTGTAGGCGGCGCCGGCTACGCGGGCAATGATGTTATGCCCGGAGCCGGCAACGCAGGCAACGGCGGTAACGGCGGTGCCGGCGGTGATGGCGGCGAGACCGGCAACGGCGGTAACGGTGGTACCGGCGGCGCCGGTGGTGTCAGCGGGACCAACGGTGGCGACGTGGCTGGCGGCGACGCGGCGGTCGGCGGCACCGGCGGTGATGGCGGCGCCGGTGGTGCTGGCGGCACCGAGGCGGGCAACGGCGGTAACGGCGGCACCGGTGGTGTCGGCGGTGCCGGGCACGCGGGTATCAAGGGCGGCGACGGCCAGGACGGGGACGAAATCGGTCCGGGGGCAGACGGCGGCGACGGTCACCAGGGTGGCAACGGCTTTGACGGTGGACAGGGCGGCAAGGGCGGTGTAGGCGGTCAGGCCCAGAGCGACACCGGCACCGACGGGGCCAACGGCGCCGGCGGTGACGGCGGTGCTGGCGGCGCTGTGGGCGCTGGCGGTGACGGTGGTGACGGCGCAGATGGCACCTGGGCAAATGGCGGGAACGGTAACGGCGGCGCCGGTGGTCAGGCCGGCGAGAATGGCGCCGAAGCTGGCAAGGGCGGCGCTTTCGGCGAGAAGGGCGGCGAGGGGGCGAACGACGGTGACAAGGGCGCCGACGGCAGCATGGACCCCGCCGAAGCCAG
>CAYNJD010000062.1:0-13174 GCA_964397355.1 uncultured Mycobacterium sp.
CAAGTACTACGCCGACACCATCGAGGTCTCCGACACCGAACCGGTCGACGTGGTCGCCGCGCTGCGGGAGGCCAAGGTCGACGTGCTGGTGTCCTACCTGCCGGTGGGCTCGGATGAGGCCGACAAGTTCTACGCCCAGTGCGCCATCGACGCCGGTGTGGCGTTCGTCAACGCGCTGCCGGTGTTCATCGCCTCCGACCCGGTGTGGGCCAAGAAATTCGCCGACGCCGGCGTCCCGGTCGTCGGTGACGACATCAAGAGCCAGGTCGGCGCCACCATCACCCACCGGGTGATGGCCAAGCTGTTCGAGGACCGCGGTGTCACCCTCGACCGCACCTACCAGCTCAACGTCGGCGGCAACATGGACTTCAAGAACATGCTCGAGCGCGAGCGGCTGGAGTCCAAGAAGGTGTCCAAGACCCAGGCCGTGACCTCCAACCTGACCGGTTCGCTGGCCGGCAAGGTCGAGGACAAGAACGTCCACATCGGGCCGTCCGACCACGTGGCGTGGCTGGACGACCGCAAGTGGGCCTACGTGCGGCTGGAGGGCCGCGCCTTCGGTGACGCGCCGCTGAACCTGGAGTACAAGCTCGAGGTGTGGGACTCGCCGAACTCGGCCGGCATCATCATCGACGCGGTGCGTGCGGCCAAGATCGCCAAGGACCGCGGCATCGGCGGCCCGATCCTGCCGGCGTCGGCGTACCTGATGAAGAGCCCGCCCAAGCAGCTGCCCGACGACGTCGCGCGCGCCGAACTCGAGCAGTTCATCACCGGCTAGGTATTCACTCTGCGCTGAGGGCGTGACCTACTCGCACTTTTCCGCCGTGAACGCTGACTCAACGCCGGGAATGGCCGCAACGCCGGGAATGGACGACGCCGAACTGGCCGGGCTGTCGGAGTTCGCACTGCTGGCCGGCAATGCCCAACAGGCCGGGGTGACCGGTCCGCTGCCGGCGGTGGAGCGCATCGCAGCCGGAGACGTCAGTGCGCTGCGCTGGGGGACCGCCCCGCCGCGAGTGGTGTTCCTGCACGGCGGCGCACAGAACGCCCACACCTGGGACACCGTGATCGTGGGCCTGGGGGTGCCCGCACTGGCCGTGGACCTGCCCGGCCACGGCCGCTCGGCCTGGCGCGACGACGGCGACTACTCGCCCCAGCGCAATGCCGAGACGCTGGCACCGGTGCTGCGCGAGCTGGCGCCGGCCGCCGAGTCGGTGGTCGGCATGTCGCTGGGCGGGCTGACCGCGGTCCGGCTGGCAGCCACCGTCCCGGAGCTGGTCCGCCGGCTGACCATCGTGGACGTGACTCCCTCGGCGCTGCAGCGGCATTCGCAGCTGAGCGCCGCCGATCGCGGTACCGTGGCGCTGGCCCAGGGCGACCGCACGTTCCCCGATTTCGCGTCGATGCTCGAGGTCACCGCCATGGCGGCGCCGCACCGCGACCGGGAGTCCTTGCGGCGCGGCCTGTTCCACAACGCCCGCCGGCTGCCCGACGGCCGCTGGACCTGGCGCTACGACACCATCCGCAGCGTCGGCGACTTCACCGAGTTGTGGTCCGACGTCGCCGCGATCACCGCGCCGACCACCTTGATCCGCGGCGGTGATTCCGGCTTCGTCTCCGCCGACGACGTCGCCGAATACACCCGCCGCTCCCCCGGCCTGCGGGTCCACGTCGTACCCGGTTCCGGACATTCGGTGCAAAGCGACCAACCGCGCGCCCTGGTCGAGCTGCTGCGCGCGACTTTCGGCTGAGTGATCCCGCGGTTCCGTGGGTAGGGTGGCCTGATGAGCCGCCCCATCCGCATCGGCGTGCAACTGCAACCCCAGCACGCCCCGCGCTATGGGCCGATCCGCGACGCGGTCCGGCGCTGTGAGGATCTCGGCGTCGACATCGCGTTCAACTGGGATCACTTCTTCCCGCTCTACGGCGACCGCGACGGGCCGCACTTCGAATGCTGGACGATGCTGGCCGCCTGGGCCGAGCAGACCTCACGTATCGAGATCGGCGCGCTGGTGTCCTGCAACTCCTACCGCAACCCGGAGCTGCTCGCCGACATGGCCCGCACCGTCGACCACATCGGCGACGGCCGGTTGATCCTGGGCATCGGGGCGGGCTGGAAGCACCGCGACTACCGCGAGTACGGCTATGAGTTCGGCACCGCGGGCAGCCGGCTCGACGACCTGGCTGATGCGCTGCCGCGCATCAAATCCCGGCTGGCGCAGCTCAATCCGCCACCCACCCGGGCGCTGCCGCTGCTGATCGGCGGCGGCGGCGAGCGCAAGACGCTGCGGCTGGTGGCCGAGCACGCCGACGCCTGGCACAGCTTCGCCACCGCCGAGAACTACCCGCACAAGGCGGCGGTGCTGGCCGAACACTGCGCCGCGGTCGGGCGCGATCCCGCCGCGATCGAACACTCGGCGGCACTGGGCGGCGACCAGACGCGGGGCAGCGTAGCCGAGTTGCTCACCGAGGCCGCCGAGTTGACGCGGCTGGGGGTCAGCCTGCTGACGATCGGCTGCAGCGGCCCCGACTATGACCTGACCGCCGTCGAGGCGCTGTGCCGATGGCGCGACCAGCAGTAGCCGCGTCCGCACGCCGGGCAGCGCTACTGGGCAGCAGACTGTCGGCGCTGGTGGCCACCGTGTTGATCGTGGCCGGTCTGGCAGCCGCCCCGGCGGCGGTCGCGTCGCCGGAGCTGTGCTCACCGCCGGGCATGCAGAGCGCGGTCGTGCTGCCACCCAAACTCGCCACGGCCAAACGCCCCCGCGAGGACAAATACACCACCGCCGGCGTCGCCCCGCTCAACTCGATCGACGTGACCAAGCTCGGCCTGGTCACACCGGGTGTGCTGACCGTCGGCACGCTGACCGAGAGCCCCCCGACGAATTGCATCGACGCCGCGGGCCGCTACACCGGGTTCGACAACGAGCTGCTGCGGGCCATCGCCAAGAAGCTGGGGCTGCGAATCCACTTCGTGGGCACCGACTTCTTCGGGCTGCTGGCCCAGGTGGAGTCGGGCCGCTTCGACGTCGGCTCGGCCTCGATCAACGCCACCGACGAGCGCCGCCGCACCGTCGGCTTCACCAACGGCTACGACTTCGGCTACATGGCGCTGGTGGTTCCGTCCGGCTCGGCTATCACCGGGTTCGACGGGCTGTCCGCCGGGCAACGCGTCGCGGTGGTGCAGGGCACCGTGGAGGACGCCTACACCGTCGACACCCTGGAGCTCGAACCGGTGCGGTTCCCCGACTCCATCACGCTCTACGCCAGCTTGAAGAGCCATCAGATCGACGCCTGGGTGGCGCCGTCGCTGACGGCGCTGAACCTGCGGCGGCCCGGCGACCCGACGGAGATCGTCGGCTACACGTTCAGCCCGGCCGGCTTCGAGGCCTACGCGGTGGCCAAGGAGAACCGGGCGCTGATCTCGGCGTTGAACTCCGGCCTGGACGCGGTGATCGCCGACGGCACCTGGCCGCAGCTCTACACCGACTGGGTGCCGCGCCCGCTGCCGCCGGACTGGCAGCCGGGCTCGAAGTCGGCGGCCACCCCGCACCTGCCGGACTTCGTCACGATCGCGGCACGCAACCACAACGCCGAGACCCAGCCGTACGAGCCCAAATCGACACTGGCGCAGCTGCGTGACTCCTTCTTCGACTGGCAGCTCTACCGCGAAGCGCTGCCGGACCTGATCAAGACCGGGCTGCCCAACACCGTGCTGCTGACGATCAGCGGCGGCCTCATCGGGCTGGTGGCCGGGCTGGGGCTGGCCGTAGCCGGCATTTCCCGCACCCGGTGGCTGCGCTGGCCGGCCCGGGTCTACACCGACATCTTCCGCGGACTGCCCGAGGTGCTGATCATCCTGCTGATCGGGTTGGCCGTGGGGCCGCTGGTGGGCGGGCTGACCCACAACAACCCCTACCCGCTGGGGATCGCGGCGCTGGGCCTGACCGCCGCGGCCTACATCGGCGAGATCCTGCGCTCGGGCATCCAGAGCGTGGAGGCCGGCCAGCTGGAGGCCTCGCGCGCACTGGGTTTCGGCTACCCGGCCTCGATGCGACTGGTGGTGATCCCGCAGGGCATCCGGCGGGTGCTGCCGGCGCTGGTCAACCAGTTCATCGCGTTGCTGAAAGCCTCGGCGCTGCTGTACTTCCTGGGCCTGGTCGCCGGCCAGCGGGAGCTGTTCCAGGTGGGCCGCGACTTCAACGCCCAGACCGGCAGCCTGTCCCCGCTGGTGGCCGCCGGTGTGCTGTATCTGGCCCTGACCATTCCGCTGACCCACCTGGTGAACGTCGTCGATCACCGGCTGCGGCGCGGCAGGCCCGCCGAGGCCGACGATTCCGCCGAGCTGAACCCGGTGCTGTCCAGTCAGGAGATGACGTGACGGCCGGGCTTTCGCGTGAGCCGGTATCGCTGGCGGCCAAGGGCATTCAGCTGTCGTTCGGCAAGCATGAGGTGTTGCGCGGGGTCGACCTCGACGTGCCGGCGGGCAGCACCGCGGCGGTGATCGGGCCGTCCGGCTCGGGCAAGTCGACGATGCTGCGCACCTTGAACCGGCTGCACGAACCCGACGGCGGCGACATCCTGCTGGGCGGCCGCTCGGTGTTGAGCGACGATCCCGACGAACTGCGGCAGCGGATCGGCATGGTGTTCCAGCATTTCAACCTGTTCCCGCACCGCAGTGTGATCGACAACGTCACCCTGGCGCCGCGCCGGCTGCGCGGGATGTCCGCCGACGCCGCGCGGGAACTGGCGCTGGGCCTGCTGGACCGGGTCGGACTGAAGAACAAGGCCTCGGCGCGGCCGTCGGCGCTGTCCGGTGGGCAGCAACAGCGGGTGGCGATCGCCCGGGCACTGGCGATGGCGCCGCAGGTGATGCTGTTCGACGAGGCGACCTCGGCGCTGGACCCGGAGTTGGTCAAGGGCATCCTGGCGCTGATCGCCGAGCTCGGCGCCGACGGCATGACCATGGTGGTGGTCACCCACGAGATGGGCTTCGCCCGGTCGGCGTCGGACACCGTGGTGTTCATGGACCGCGGCAAGGTGGTGGAATCGGGCCCGCCCGGGCAGATCTTCGAGGCCGCCGAGACCGACCGGCTGCAGAAGTTCCTGTCCCAGGTGTTGTGACAGCAAACCTGCGCCGACCTATCACCGCTCGTCGAGGCCACCGGTTAGACTGGCGAACTATGGCGGAGAGCAAAGCCGATACGCCGCAAGTGACGGCGATCGCGGAAGGCTTGCATCGCTCGCTGTCGAAGCTGTTCGCGATACTCCGGCGCGGCGACATCAGCGGTGGTGCGACCGGTGAGTTGACCCTGGCCCAGCTGTCGATCCTGATCACGCTGCTGGATCGCGGTCCTATCCGGATGACCGAACTGGCCGCCCACGAACGGGTCCGCACCCCCACCACCACGGTGGCGATCCGCCGCCTGGAGAAGATCGGCCTGGTCAAACGCAGCCGGGATCCGTCCGACCTGCGCGCGGTGCTGGTCGACATCACCGAGGAGGGCCTGGCCAGCCACCGCGAGTCGCTGGCCAACCGGCATGCGGCGCTGGCCGCGATGCTGAACAAGCTCAGCCCGGAGGACTTGGACACCCTGACCCGGGCGTTGGAGCCGCTGGAGCGGCTGGCCACCTGCGATGCGGCCGGGGCGCCGGCCGACGAGGCGGACTGCCCGCTGGACTGCGGTTGATGCCGACCGCGCTGATCACCGGCGCCGGCGGCGGGATCGGTTCGGCGATCGCGGCCGCGCTGGCACCCACCCACACGCTGCTGCTGGCCGGCCGGCCCTCGGCCCGCCTCGACGGTGTGGCCGAACGACTCGGCGCGACCACCTGGCCGTTGGACCTCACCGACGCCGGCGAGATCGAGGCGGCCACCGAGATCGTCGACGAACTCGACGTGCTGGTGCACAACGCCGGGGTGATGGTGCCCGGCCCGGTCGGCGAGTCCTACATCGAGGAGTGGCGGGCCACCTTCGAGGTCAACGTATTCGGCGCGGTGGCACTGACGCTGGCACTGCTACCCGCGCTGCGGGCGGCGAGCGGGCACGTGGTGTTCATCAACTCCGGTGCCGGGCAGCGGGTCTCGGCGGGAATGGCGTCGTATTCGGCCAGCAAGTTCGCGCTTCGGGCGTTCGCCGATTCGCTGCGCAACGACGAGCCGACACTGCGGGTCACCACGGTCTATCCCGGCCGGGTGGACACCGACATGCAGCACGACCTGGTCGCCTTCGAGGGCGGCGAGTATGACGCGGCCCGCTTCCTGCGCCCCGAGACCGTCGCCGAGGTAGTGGCCAACGCGGTGCGCACCCCGGCCGAGGCGCAGCTGCACGAAGTGGTGATCCGGCCGCGCTGAGGCGCGCGTCAGCCGGTGATTCCGGCGCGAACCCGGTCGGCGACCCGGACCGCCTGATCGGACATGATCCCGGTGGTGCACGCCAGCACCTCGATGGCCGCGCCGGCCTTGCCGGTGATCACGTGTGAGCAGGTCGAGTGGTCGGACACCCGGTTGGTCCGCACCGCGAAACCGTCAGCGGTCTCGCTGGGCGTCTGCACGTACCACTTCTCGTCGTCCTGGCCGGCCAGCGTCAGGTTGACTTCCTCGCCGCTGCAGTTCTGCCACGCCTGCGCGGTCTCACTCACGAAGGCCGTCGCGGCTTCCTCGGTGGGGAACGCCGCGATCGCCGTGGTCACCCGCACCCGCACCGGTCCGGTGGTATCGCTGGTCAACGTCTGCACATCGATCGCCCGGTAGGAACTGCCGCGGTAGGCCGACTCGGTCCCGGGGTAGACCGCACCGACACAGTCCCGTTCGGCGGACACATAGTTCGCCAGCCCGGTGGAGTGGCCGGTGACGGTCAGCGCCGGATTCCGCAGGCCCGGCCCGGCGAAGATGTCGTCGAGTGCGGCGGGATCGGGCTGCAGGCCGGCGAGGTCGCTCGCGTCGACGGGGACCGCGGCCGCCGGTGCGGCCAGCAGCAGTCCGGCGGCGACGAGTCCGGTGGCGAATGTGCCGAGATTGTGCGAATAACGCATGGGGGTCGGACCTTTCGTCGACATGGTTCGTAACGAGACTGCTGTGGCTAGGACAGGTTCCGGACGATCTGCGAGCGCAGGCTGCGACCCTTGCCACCCGGGTTGGTGTCGTTGCAGAGCCGGACGTCGACGACGTAGTTGTTCTTGGCCTGCAACACCCGTTCGCAGCCGGCGCTGCCCTTCATGGGATTCGTGAACAGGTTGGCGAACAGTTCCAGCCCCGCCGCGGTGACGGTCGCGGCTTTCAGGTCGGCGGTCATGCCGTTGGTGTACTCAGCGGTGAAAGGTGTGCCCTTGCAGCTCTTCCAGATGGCGGCCTGGTCGTTGAGGTAGGTCTGCGCCGCTTTGGCGTCGGGGAATTCGGCCACCGCCTGAACCACGTTGGGATTCACCTCGCCGCCGGGCTGCCGAAGGGTCTGCACGACGATGTCGGTGTAGCCCGAACCCGTATAGCCCGCCGCGGATCCGGGCGCATACACCGCGGCGCAGTTGGCCGGTGTCGTGGTCGGGGTGGTCATGGGGTGGGTGCCGGACTCGGAACTGATCACCTGCATCGGGGTGTCCATCCGCTGGCTGATGTCGTCGGCCGAAACCAGCACGGCGGCCAGGTCCGCCGGCCTGGGGGCCGCCGCCGCGAATGCACCGTCCACGGTGCCGCCGATCAACGCCGCCGCCGATACCGCGGCCACCGCAGCTAGCTGTATACGCATCGCAAACCATTCCGTTTCGCCGTGCTGATGATCCCCGGCCGGCGGCCGGGATTCCCGCATGCTAACCCGGTGTTCATGGTCGACCGCAGGCGAACCCGCATAGCGATGTGGTTCGATTCGATGGAGGAACGGCCCCATCACAGCGGTAAGGACGTGTAATGCAACCCGACGACACCGACCGGCGGAGAATCGGTTACCTGGCGCTCGCGATCGCGACCTGCGCCGTCGGCGTGTGGGCGGCGGTGCCCGGTGAGGCCTCGGCCACCCCCGGGGCCCCCGGGATCGGCACCCTCGCGCCGGATCTGGCCGCCCTGCAACTCACCTCGGCCGATGTGGCGCCCATCGTCAAGTGGCCGCCCGACCCGCCGTCGGAACTGACCGTGTACAAGACCCAGACCGAGCCGATCGCCGGCTCGGCCGGTACCTCCGACGCGCAGTGCGCCGGCGCGGTCTACGCCGGCCTGGACAGCACCTACGACGGCAGCGGGTTCACCGGCCTGAACTACCAGGAACTCACCGGTTTCGGTGCCGGCGTCAGCTACTCGGTCGTCTCGGTGGCGTCGAGTTTCGATGACGAGCACGCCGCGGCCAACATGGTCGCCAAGACCATCCAGAGCTGGAGCGACTGCAACCGCCGGAAGGTGACCGGGGACCTCGGCGGGACGACCGAGACACGCACCGTCAACAACCTGGTCACCGCGCCCGACAGCATCTACGTCATCAACAACATCACCGACGGCGGCGACGGCGCCTGTTCGCACGCCATGGCCTCGCAGCGCAACGTGGTCGTCGAGGTGTCGGCGTGCCGCTCCAACATCGGGCTGGCCAAGCAGGGGCTGCAGCTGGCCAACAAGATGCTGGTCAAGCTGCCCGCCTAGCAGCGTGCCGGAAAGGGACTGTCGTCCATGACGAATCGACTTGTTGCCGCATGCTGCGTCGGGCTTGCGGTGTGGAACGTGACCGGCTGCGGAGGCGACGACCCGTCGCGAGAAGACGTCGCGGCGGTGGCGCCCAGCGCCGTCGACCCGCCGAGTGTGCTGCAGGATCCGACCGCGCCACCGGTCGCGCCGACGTCGCCGCACGCGACGCCGGTCGCGCCGGCGGCCACGCCTTTGGTCACGCCGGGCAAGCTGGACGCGCTGTTGGTGCCCGTCGAGGAGCTCAACGACCTCGTCGGCGCCAAGCTGGGTTTCGCGAAGGTGTTCAACCGGCCCGGCGCACCGGCCGGCGGGCTGGGTGACAAGTCGGGGTGCGCGGTGCTGTTCGGCTCGAACTCCGACAGCTACGCCAACCAGTACACCGCCTTCCGGCGCCAGAGCGTGCGCGACGGCGAGGTCAGCGCCCAGCACTTCGTCGCCCAGGAAGTGGCGACATTCGCCGATATCGCCACTGCGACCGAGAACTTCGGCAAGACATTCGACAAGGCTGCGCTGGCCGGCTGCAACGACGCCGTCGTTCACCGCCAGGGCGACGACGACCGCATCACCTGGCGACTCGAGGTGGCCGACGTCGGCGCCGACACCGCGCGGTGGACGCTGGCACAGCAGTCCGACGGTAAGCCCAACGACTGGACCTGCGCGCACGAGGCACGCAGGCAAAGCAACGTCGAATTAACGGTTACGGTATGCCAGTTCGGCAACGGCGCACCCGCCGCAGCCGCTATCGGCGACCGGATCGTCAACTGGATTCCACGGCCATGACCGCGGGGCGTAGAGACGGGATGCCGATGAGGGTTTCGCGGGGTGTGCGAATGGGGACGGTCACCGGATTCCTGGCCGCGTCGATCGTCGGCGTCGGTGCACCCGCATCAGCCGACGCACCGGATGACGTGGTGCCACCGGGCAAAGTCGAGTCGTTGCTGTTGCCCGGCGATGAGGTCGGCGACATCCTCGGTGTGGCGTTCGAGTGGGAGAAGTCCGGTCGCAAGCCCTTCAAATCCGAAGACCTCGGCAAAGATTCGGTGTGCGCGGTGCTGATGGGCCCCGACGTCGAAACCTTCGGCCGCGATTACACCGGCTACCGCTTCCGGGTCGACCGGGACACCGCCGACAACGCCGAGTTCATCGTGCAGCAGCGGGTGGCGACCTATGCCGACGCCGCCACCGCGAGCCAGACGTTCCAGAAGACGTTCAACAAGGGCGTCATGGGCAAGTGCAACGGCACCATCGTCGACATCAAGGGCAACCCCGATGCGCAGTTCCGGTTCCGGATCCAGACGCTGCGCCCCGAGTCGGCGCGGTGGGTGGAAGATCAGCTGCTGCGGGAGGAGCCGATGGGCTACAGCTGCTCGAACATCGCCGGGGTGGCAGCCAACGTGCTGTACGCCGCCAAGGTATGTCAGTTCGGAAACGGCGGACCGGCGGCGGCCACGATCGCCGAGCGCATGACCAGTCAGGTTGCCGGCGTGCGAATCTGATTCGCCCGTCAACTCCGATCCCATGGCACCGCATCGCACCGCATCCCTGGCCCGGCGGCTGGCCGGCGAGCTCGGCCGGCTGAAGCTGCGTCAACTGCGCTCGCTGGCCGCGGGGGTGATCCTCGCGGTCGCCGGCCTCTTCGGCGGACTGGACACCGTCGACACCGGGCCCACGGTGTTCGCCGCCGATCAACCGCACAGCGACGGCCAGTTCACCCTGACGGTCGCGCGCGCCACCGCCGTCGACGAGCTGCGTGCCGGGCGTCGGGTCGTCGCGCCGGCCCAACCCGGCCTCCGGTATCTCGGTGTGGTGAGCACCGTGGCCAACGACGGGACCATCCCGGGCCGGCTGGTCGGTGAACTGCAGCTCCGCGAGCCGCCGCAGAGCACCCCGGTCGGGGTGTTCCGGATGGCCGACGGCTCCCCCATCACCCAGCTGGGTCCCGGTCTCGAGGAGAATCTGGTGTTCGTGTGGCGAATTCCGGACGACGCGATTCGTCCGGGCCTCGACGTGACATTGCGGGTCCCACAGAAGCGCTTCACCGAACTGCTGGTCACCTACGGCAAGGACTGGGTGCCCAGCACGACCGACTACGCCGAGATCACGCTGCCGGTGACGGTCAAATGAGCGCACCGCTGCGACGATCACGCCCGGGACTGACGGCGCTGTGGGCGGTGCCGATCCTGGTGGTCGCCGCGCTGCTCTGGCACCACCTGCCCGACAGCACCCGGGTCTACGGACCGTTCGACGTGCACGGCCGGTTCGGTGGCGCGGTGAGCGGCCGGGCTCTGAGGGTGACCGTCGACGACGTGCGATCGGCGCGAGGGGTCCAGGGTTCTGCGCGGTGGACGATGCCGCCGCCGATCACCGCCGCCGGCACGTGGGTGGTGGTGCGCGCGACGGTGTCGGCGGAGCTGGAGTCCACCCTGCCCAGCGCCCGACTTCGGGTCGGCCCCAACACCTATCGGCCGTCGGACCGGTTCCCCGGCTACACCTTGGGCGATCGGGTGGATCCCGGGATTACCCAGCGCGGCAGCTGGGTCTTCGATGTGCCGACCGGGTTGTTCGACCCGCCCGGTGCCGATCCGTTCGAGCTGCTGGTGTGGCCGGGCCTCGATGAGCGGTTGGACAACCGGTTGGTCATCAACCTGCGCGGCCATCTCGAGTCGGAATCGGCCACCGTCACGGTGTTCGCCCCCGAGGTGACCGGATGAGCGCCCGCACACTGCCGCTCTGGCAGCGCAATGTGATCGGTCTGGCCGTGGCCGGTGTCGCCGCGGTGGTTCTCGGTGTCACCGAGCTGTACCCGCACTGGTCGGCCTATCGCGCCGGCGTCACCCCGGGCCGGGTGGTCGCCAACGGCGACGCGTTGACCGCTGCCGGCCAGACCTGGCGACTCGGGGCGATTCGTCACCTCAACACGGTGCCGCACGCCCCCACGGTGCGGCTGCCTGCCCGCACGGCGCTAACCGTCGTCACCGTCGAGCGGACCGGCGCGCCCGGGCCCGGGGACTGCACCGCCGTCATCACCGACGGGCGGCGTCGTTGGCAGACCGCTGCCATCGGGCGCGGCGCGCCCCTGGTCGGTGGCGCCACCGACCGGTGCAGCAGACCCGGACCACTGCAGCTGAGCTTCCTGCTGCCCGCCGATGCTGTGCCCACCGCGGTGGATCTGATCGACTCCGACGGCGCCATCATGCTGCGAATCATGCTGTGAGCCGGTGTTTTCACCGGCTCTTTTGTTGGCGCGATACACACAGTAGGCGAACGTCGCGGCGATGAGTGCGATCCGCAGCGGTTGCACGATCAGCTGTGAGATCAGGCTCAAGGTACCGCCGAACGCCGACCAGAACTCCGGCGGATGGGGTCCCAGGAGTCTCGCCATGCCACGGAACAGGTAGCCCTCGGTCAATTGGGTCCGGTAGTAGCTGCCCCGCATATCCAGCCACGCCAGCACCAGGTACGCCAGCACGTAACCGGACAGCGCGACCGGGCCGCCGTGCAGGATCAGCCGGGCCGCATCCACGATCGGACCGAACCGCCCGGTCTTCGACCGCGCGTACTCCGACGCCCGGGACCGCAGCGGTTCGGGTGCCTGACGCCAGCGCTGGGCGATCCCGGCCCCGGCGTCAACCGAACCCTGCCGCCGCAGCATGCTCGGCCAGTCGATCCGCGTCGACACGCCGTAGACGATCCCGGCGGCCGCCAGCCACATCAGCGGAACCGCGGCCCCGCCGAAAGCCGTGCGCACCAGCCACATGGCGCCCTGCCACACCGACTCCAGCGGGTGAACGTGCGAGAACGCCTCAGCGCGAACATTGTTGAACCACACCACCAGGCGACGGTGACTGAACCACTCCCCCGGCCTGATCAGGATGGTGATTCCCGCCGCCAGCGAGAACGTCAGCACCAGAAACACCCACAGGGCGTCGATGTAGACCCGCAGCGCGGTCAACACGGCCGGCAGCCGACTGCTGAAGTGCGCCAACACGAATCGGGCCACCAACGCGGCTCCGACGACCACCCAGGTGACCCGGGAGATCGGCAGCATCTCGGTGTTGACGCCGCTCAACGCGTCGGCCACCCGATAGTTCAGCGCCAGACGCTGATAGGCCAGCCAGTCCTCTTTGAACATCTGCCAGCCGAGATAGATCGCGAAGAACGGCACGATCACGCCGGTGAACAGCTCCACACTGTGCAGCGACCGGCGAGGCAGGCCCGCCAGCGCCGGGAGCCCGGGACGCAGCACCAAGAACATCGCGACATACGATCCCAACTGCGCCAGGCCGGCGCAGGGCATGATCAGCGCCGCCCACAGCGGGTTGCTGTGCCCGGCCCACGCGGCCGCGGCGATCACCACGCGGCGGGCGACCAGTCCCGCGAGATAGCACGCCGCCAGCTGCGGCCAGTACCGCCACCACAGCGTGAACGGCGTCAGTAAGGCGCGCAACACCGTTCTCACACCACCAGGTTGACCAGCCGTCCGGGCACCACGATCACCTTCTTCGGCGT
>CAYNJD010000063.1:0-13173 GCA_964397355.1 uncultured Mycobacterium sp.
TGACCAGCCCGTCAGGACCGGCCAGTTCGCCGGCCGCCAGCGCTTCGCCGATGAGGCGCCGCACGCGGGG
This sequence comes from uncultured Mycobacterium sp., assembly GCA_964397355.1. GTDB lineage: Bacteria > Actinomycetota > Actinomycetes > Mycobacteriales > Mycobacteriaceae > Mycobacterium. Next base: position 71 of record CAYNJD010000063.1, read on the forward strand.
CTCGTCGGCGGCTTCGGCGGCGAACAGCACGCGCAGCACGGTTGTCCTTGCCCTCGTTGGAGGCGAACACGAAGATCCGGTCGCCCTCGGGCAGATACATCATCGGGCTGGTGCGCGGCTGACCGGACTTGGCCCCGACGGTGGTCAGCAACAGCACCGGGGCGCCCTCGAACGCGCCGCCCAGCTTGCCGCCGCTGCTGCGGAACTCGGCGATGTTACGGGCGTTGAACTCCAGCGTTCTGTTGGCGTCCACCGGCACATCTCCTTCAGTCGATCGCCACGAAATGCTCGATCACCGGCGCCGACTCGTAGAACTCGTGCAGCAGCGCCCGCCACTGCGGAAACTCCGGCGACTTCCGGAACCCCTCGGTGTGCGCCTCGACGGTCTCCCACTGCACCAGCAGCAGATACAGGTTCGGCGACTCGACCGAGCGGGACATCGAAATCCCCAGGAAGCCCGGTTGCGCGGCGATCAGCGGCCGCGCCTTGGCGAACGCCGCTTCGAATTCGGCCTCCCGGCCGGGACGGATGGGCAGTACCCCGTGCTCCACAATCACGCCGCCAGTCTGCCCGAGGTGTATGTGGCGAGCATTACCCCCCTCCGAGCTTGTCTGTGACCGGCTTGCACAGATACGTTTTCTGCAACTGACGGACACAGATAAGCGGGAGGCATCGGAGCCATGGGTGCGATCGCGGCGGCAGTCGTTTTCGCCTGGTTGGGCATGGTGCTGGCGATCTCGTTTCTGGAGGCGCCGCTGAAGTTCCGGGCGCCGGGGATCACCCTGCAGCTGGGGTTGGGTATCGGCCGGCTGGTGTTCCGCGCGCTCAACACGGTCGAGATCGCGCTGGCCACCGTCGTGGTGTTGGCGGTGGCCGCCGACCCGCCGGGGCCGCTGCCGCTGGCGGCGGTCAGCGTCGCGGTGACGGTGCTGGCCGTGCAGACCCTGGCGGTGCGGCCCCGGCTGCGCCGGCGCGCCGACGCGGTGCTGGCCGCGCCCCCGGCGCCGCCCGACGGCATGCGCGAACGCTCGCAGGCCCACTACGCCTACGCCGGACTGGAAGTGGTCAAGGTCGCCGCGCTGTTAACCGCCGGCGCCGCCCTGCAGGTCTGGTCGGTCACCGGATAGCACCCAGGCCAGCGCCGACTCGACGTCGTTGACGCATCGCACCCCCGCCGGCCGCGCCGGGCGGCGCACGATGACCACTGGCAGGCCCAGGTCGGCGGCGGCCAGCATCTTCGGCCAGGTGTACTCGCCCCCCGAATCCTTGGTCACCACAACGTCGGCGCGGTGATCGCGCAGCAGCGCCAGTTCGCCGGCCAGCTCGTAAGGTCCCCGGTCGCTGAGCACCGTCCAGCCGGGCGGCACGTCGATCGACGGCGATTCCACGACGCGCGCCAGCACCGCCGCCTGCGCCAGCGCCGGAAGGTAGGCCGCCAACTGCTGGCGCCCGATGGTCAGCACCGGTCGCCGGCCCAGCCCGGCCGCGGTCTCCGCCGCCTGCTGGTGCGAATCAACCCAATGCCAGGAGGGCTCGGCCCGCTGTTCCCAACCGGGCCGCTCCAGCCGCAGCAGCCGGCGGCCCTCGGCCGAACATGCCGCGGCGGCGTTGGCCGACATGGTGGTCGCGAACGGGTGGGTGGCGTCGACGACCGCGTTGTAGTCGGCCAATGCCGCACGCAGGCCGTCGATTCCGCCGAATCCGCCGATCCGCACCTTCCCGGCCGGCAGCCGCGGGTTGGCTACCCGGCCGGCCAGTGACGTCGTCACGTCGACGCCCGCCGCGACCAACCGCCCGGCCAGGGCGCGGGCTTCGGCGGTTCCACCGAGCAGCAGCAGGCGCGTCACGGTGCCCCCGGCGGCAGGAACGGCAGACTCGGCGGTGGCCCACCGCGCGCCCACTCCAGCAGGGTGTCGACATCGAGGTGCTCCTCGACCAGATCGCCCAGCAGGTCGAGTCGGCGCTGCCGCGCGGCCGGAAACGACACCCCCGACGGCGCCAACCCCAGCGTGTCGGCCAGGAACGCGGCCCGCAACGCATCACCCTCGAGGCTGCCGTGCCGCATGGTGCCGAACACCCGACCCGTCCGAGCCCCGCCGGGAAACTCCGCCACCCCGTCACCCCGGCTGATCCGGCCGTGGTGGATCTCGTAACCGCCGTCGGACACCCGCAGCACTTTGTCCGCGGCAAAACAGGTTTCGACGTCCAGCAGGCCCAGGCCGGCCACCTCCCCCGGCGGCCCCTCGATACCCTCCGGGTCACGGATCGTCCGGCCCAGCATCTGGAAACCCCCGCAGATCCCCAGCACCGGCTTGCCGGCGGCGGCATGCGCGGCGATCACCGAATCCAGTCCGCGCGAACGCAGCCACGCCAGATCGCTGATGGTGGCGCGGGTTCCCGGCAACACCACCAGGTCGGCGTCGGACACCGCACGCGGGTCGGAGGCGAACACCACGTCCAGATCCGGTTCCAGACCGAGCGCGTCCAGATCGGTGAAATTGCTGATCCTCGGCAACCGGATCACCACCACCCGCCGTGCACCGCTCCGGGTCGAACGCCGGCCGTCCAGGTCCAGCGCGTCCTCGGAGTCCAGCCACAACTCCGGATGCCACGGCAGGGTGCCGACGACACAGCGCCCCGACAACCGCTCCAGGTCGGCCAAACCCGGCGCCAGCAACTGCTTCCGGCCGCGGAACTTGTTCACGATGAACCCGGCCACCAGCGCCTGGTCCTCGCGCGACAGCAACGCGACGGTGCCGAAAAACGCCGCGAACACCCCGCCGCGGTCCACGTCGCCGACGACGACCACCGGCAGGCGAGCGTGGCGCGCCAGTCCCATGTTCACGTAATCGGCGGCCCGCAGGTTGATCTCGGTCGGGCTGCCCGCGCCCTCGGCGACGATCACGTCGTAGCGTCCGGCCAGGCCGTCGTAGGCACCGTGGGCCGCCTCGGCCAATGCGCGTCGCCCGTCCATCCAGTTCGACGACGACACCTCGCCGGCCGGCCGGCCCATCAGCACCACATGACTGCGCTGGTCGCCACCGGGTTTGAGCAACACCGGGTTCATCGCCGGCTCGGGAACAGCACCGGCCGCCAACGCCTGAATCCATTGCGCCCGACCGATTTCAGCCGGTACCCCATCCGCACCGGCGCACACCATGGAATTGTTCGACATGTTCTGCGCCTTGTACGGCGCGACCCGCACGCCGCGCCGCGCCAGCGCCCGGCACAACCCGGTGGCCACCACGGTCTTGCCGGCGTCGCTGGTGGTTCCGGCGATCAGCAGCCCGGCCATCAGGACCGCCGCACCAGGAAGGCGTCCATCAGCCAGCCCGCCTCGGCCTTCGCCGCGGCCCGCGCGGCCGCGATCTCCCCCGCCACATCGCCGACCCGGCCGTGTACCAACCGCTCCCCGGCCGCGCCCAGATTGGCGCCCCACCAGATCGTCCAGTCGGCCAGCCCGGTCAGGTCCAGGCCATCCGGGTTGAGCATCGCCACGATGTTGCCCTGACCGGCGGCGACGGCTTCGGAAAGCCGCCGCCCGGTGGTGATGTGCACCGGACAGCCCACCTCGTGCAGCACGATCCGATGCCGGGCCGCCAGCAGTTGCGGGGCGCTGATGCCCGGCAGCACGTCATACTCCAGTTCCACGCCAAGGGCTTTCACTTGTTTCACGATGCGGATCGTCGAGTCGTACAGCGCCGGGTCGCCCCACACCAGGAATGCCGCAACACCGCCGCGCTCACGCAGCACCTCCGCGTAGCGCGCCGCGCGCTCGGCATGCCAGTCGGCGACGGCGTTCTCATAGCCCGAGGTGGTCAACCCCGGCGAGCGGTCACGTACCGGGTCGGTGACCGCGATGATCGGGACCCCGGGCGCATGGGCGTCGACGACGGCGCGCCGCAGCGCCAAAAGCCCGTCATCGCAGGATTTCTCGGCGGCCAGCACATAGTCGGCAGAACGCAGCGCCTCGGCCGCCTCACCGGTGACGTGCTGCGGGCCCATGCCCACACCGAGAACCCAGATCCTCACCGATCCTCCAGGTCGCCTTCGACGTCCAGGTAGGCCTGCTGCAGCGCCGCCAGCGTCTGCGGGTCCGGCTGCGCCCACAGGCCGCGGTCGGCGGCCTCGGTGAGCCGCTCCACAATCCCGTGCAGCGCCCACGGATTGGACTTGTCGAGGAATTCGCGGGTCTCGGGGTCCAGCACGTATTCGGCCGCCAGCTTCTCATACATCCAGTCGTGCACCACCCCGGCGGTGGCGTCGAAGCCGAACAGGTAGTCGACGGTGGCGGCCAGTTCGAATGCGCCCTTGTAGCCGTGCCGGCGCATCGCGGAGATCCAGCGCGGGTTGACCACCCGCGCCCGGAACACCCGGGCGGTCTCCTCGGCCAGTGTGCGGGTGCGCACCGCATCGGTCGACGTCGAGTCGCCCACATAGGCTTTCGGGTCGGTGCCGCTCAGCGCCCGCACCGTCGCGATCATGCCGCCGTGGTAGACGAAGTAGTCGTCGGAGTCGGCGATGTCGTGCTCGCGGGTGTCGATGTTCTTGGCGGCCACCTTGATCCGGCGGTAGTTGGTGCGCATGTCATCCGCGGCCGCGCAGCCGTCCAGCCCGCGGCCGTAGGCGAATCCGCCCCAGGCGGTGTAGACCTCGGCCAGATCGGAGTCATCACGCCAGGTTCCGGATTCGATCAGCTGCAGGATTCCGGCTCCGTAGGAGCCGGGTGCCGAGCCGAACACCCGGGTGGTCGCCCGGCGCAGGTCGCCGTGGGCGGCCAGGTCGGCGCGGGCGTGGGCGGCCACGAAGTTCGCCTCGTCGGGCTCGTCGAGGGTCGCCACCAGCTGCACCGCGTCGTCGAGCATGGTCACCACGTGCGGGAACGCGTCCCGGAAGAATCCCGAGATCCGCACCGTCACATCGATTCTGGGCCGGCCGAGCTCCTCCAGCGAGACCACCTCGAGACCGGACACCCGCCGGGACGCCTCGTCCCAGTCGGGCCGCACCCCGAGCAGCGCCAGCACCTCGGCGACGTCGTCGCCGGAGGTCCGCATCGCCGAGGTCCCCCACACCGACAGCCCCACCGACTCCGGGTAGCCGCCGGTGTCGTCGAGGTAGCGCCGCAGCAGCGAATCGGCCATCGCCTGCCCGGTCTGCCACGCCAGCCGGGACGGCACCGCCCGCGGGTCGACGGTGTAGAAGTTGCGGCCGGTGGGCAGCACGTTGACCAGGCCGCGCAGCGGTGACCCGGACGGCCCGGGCCGCACGAACCCGCCGGCCAGCGCATGCAGCACCGCGTCCAGCTCGGCGCCGGTGCCGGCCAGCCGCGGAACCACCTCGGCCGCGGCGAATCGCAGCACCCGGCGCACCTCCGGGTCGGGGTGCAGCGCGTCGGCGGCGCCGGCGTCCCAACCGGCGGCCTCCATGGCTTCCACCAGCGCCCGGGCGCGGCCCTCGATCTCGTCGACGACCGGGCCCGCCGCCTCTTCCTTCAAGCCCAGCGCGGCCCGCAATCCCGGTACCGCGTGGTCCACCCCGCCCCACACCTGCGGGGCGCGCAGGATCGCCAGCACCAAATTCACCCGCTCGCCGCCTACCGGGGCTCCCCCGAGCACGTGCAGGCCGTCGCGGATCTGGGCGTCCTTGATCTCACACAGCCAGCCGTCGACGTGCAGCAGGAAGTCGTCGAACTCCTCATCTTCGGGCCGCTCGTCGAGCCCCAGGTCGCGGTGCATCTCCGCGGCGCGCATCAGGTTCCAGATCTCGCCGCGGATCGCCGGCAGCTTGCCGGGATCCATGGTCGCGATGTTGCCGTACTCGTCGAGCAGCTGCTCCAGCCGCGCGATGTCGCCGTAGGACTCCGCGCGCGCCATCGGCGGGATCAGGTGGTCGACGATCACCGCGTGCGCCCGGCGTTTGGCCTGTGCGCCCTCGCCGGGGTCGTTGACCAGAAACGGGTAGATCAGCGGCAGGTCGGCGATCATGGCGTCGGTGGCGCAGGCCGAAGACAGCGCCGCGGTCTTACCGGGCAGCCATTCCATCGAGCCGTGCTTGCCCAGGTGGATCACCGCGTGCGCGCCGAAACCGTGCGCGAGCCAACGGTAGGCGGCCAGGTAGTGGTGGCTCGGCGGCAGCTCGGGGTCGTGGTAGATCGCCACCGGGTTCTCCCCGAAGCCGCGCGGCGGCTGGATCATCAGCACGACGTTGCCGGATCGCAGTGCGGCCACCACGATCTCGCCGGCGTCGTTGACGAACAGCTTGCCCGGCGCCGGCCCCCACGCCTGCGTCATCGCATCGCGCAGCTCCTCGGGCAGCTCGGCGGTCCAGGACAGGTATTGCTCGGAACTCACCCGCACCTGCGCGTCGGCCAGCTGCGCGGAACTGAGCCAGTCCTCGTCCTGGCCGCCGGCCTCGATCAGGGTGTGGATCAGCCGATCCCCGGCCGCCGTCTCGTCTTCAACCCCCAGCACCCCGAAACCGTCCCCGACGTCGTAGCCGGCCTCGGCCAGCCGGTGCAGCAGCCGCACCGCCGAGGCCGGGGTGTCCAGGCCGACGGCGTTGCCGACCCGGGAGTGCTTGGTCGGATACGCCGACAGCACCACCGCCAGCTTCTTCTGCGCATTCGGGATTCGCCGCAGCACAGCGTGGTTCACCACCACGCCGGCCACCCGGGCACAGCGTTCGGCGTCGGCGCAGTAGTGCGGCAGCCCGTCGTCGTCGATCTCCTTGAAGGAGAACGGCACCGTGATGACCCGGCCGTCGAACTCCGGGATCGCGATCTGGGTGGCCGAATCCAGCGGGGTGACGCCGTCGTCGTTGGCCGCCCAGTCCGCCCGCGACGAGGCCAGGCACAGCCCCTGGAACACCGGGATATCCAGCGCGGCAATCTTTTCGATGTCCCAGGCACCGTCGTCGTCGCCGGCACTGACAGTGGCGGTGGCGTTGATCGCCCCGCCGGCCGCCAGCATGCAGACCACCACCGCGTCCAGGCGCCCCAGCGCGTCGAAGAGCGCGTCGGGGGCGTTGCGCAGCGAGGCGGCGAAAATCGGCACCCCGACCGCCCGGCCGGTGGCATCGATGGCGTCGGCCAGCGCGTGAGCGAAGGCCGCGTTGCCGCTGACCTCGTGCGCCCGGTAGTACAGCACTCCGACCCGTACCGTGTCGGCGGCAATCGAGGCCTGCTCGGGCTTGCCGTACCCCCATTCCGGGATCACCGCGGGCTCGTCGAAACCCTCACCGGTGAGCAGCACCGTGTCGCACAGGAATGCGTGCAACTGGGCGAGGTTGGCCGGCCCGCCCTCGGCGAGATAGGCGTGCGCCTGGGCCGCCAGCCCGATCGGGACCGTCGAACACTCCATCAACTCCGCGTTGGGTGTGCGCTCCCCGCCGAGCACCACCAGCGGCAGGCCGGTCGCGCGCAGCAGCTTCAGCTCGGCCTCGATCTCGGCCGACGAGCCCAGAATCCGCAGCACCACCACCTCGGCCCCGTCGAGCACGGGTTCGATGTCCTGACGCGCCGGGTTACCGAGCCGATAGTCGGCTCCGCTGGCGCGTGCGGACAGCAGGTCGGTGTCGGATGTGGACAGGAGCGCGATGCGCCGCATAGCCGGGTCCTCCTGGGGAGTTCTCGCCCCCTAGTCGTCGGATGCCCCGCGACCGTATCTGGCTCGGAGCGCGCTGCGCCTATGGCGTTGACCTGCTGCGCCCGGCTTCGCCGCGCTTGCAGTCAACGCGCGCCCCTCACAGTGGCGGACCCGCTCCGGACTTGCACCGGATTCCTGACGCCACGAGACGACGGCCAGCCTAACGCGTGCAACAATGTCGCCGGTAAGGCGATGACAACACAGTGAGGAAGCCGGTGTGAATCCGGCGCGGTCCCGCCACTGTCATCGGGGAGTGACCCTCTTGCAGCCACGGCCCGCCACGGGCTGGAAGGCGAGGCGAACAGTGATCCGAGAGCCAGGAGACTCACGTCATCGCGTCCTGCGAACCGGGGCGGTGTACCCCGAGGAAGCTGATGCACGACGATGTCCCGTGCCCTGCGGGTAGTCCCTGCGCTGGCAGCAGCGCTGGCCATAGCGATGACGCTGGCCGGCTGCTCGGGCGAACACGTCCCCGGCCGCCCCGAAGCGCGGCAGGACTGCATCACCGACTTCGACCCGGGCACCGACTACTTCCCGGACAAGTCGACGCTGTCCGAGGCCACCAACTTCGCCCTCGACTACCACCGCAGCTACCAGGTGCTGACCGTGCACCGGCCCTACCTGGGCGGCAAACCGGTGTCGTATGTGCTGGTGCGCTGCGGCGCGCCGGCCCCGGAACTGCCCGGTGAGCTGGCCGGCGCCCAGCAGATCACCGTCCCGGTGCACAGCCTGTACTCCGGTTCGACGACGCATCTGGCGATGATCACCGAGCTCGATCAGGCCGGTGTGGTCACCGGTGTGGCCAGCGCGGCCGCGGTCGCAGACCCGCAGATCCGCCGTCGTATCGACGCCGGTCAGGCCGTCGGCTACGCCTCGGGCGGGCAGATCAACATCGAGAGCGTGCTGAGCGCCGGACCCGACGTGCTGGTCACCCAGGGCATCGACGACCCCGGCTATCCGAAGCTGCGCGAGGCCGGTGTCCCGGTGGTCGCCGACGCCGAATGGCTGGAACCCACCCCGCTGGGCCGGGCCGAGTGGATCAAGGTCTTCGCCGCGCTGACCGGCACCGAACGCCAAGCCCAGCAGGCCTACCAGTCCATCCGAGACCGCTACCGGGAGCTGGCCGCCCGGGCCGCCTCGGCCGAACCCGCCGATGTGCTGGTGGGCACCATGTACTCCGGCAGCTGGTCGATGCCCACCGGCGCGAGCTACTCCGGCCGGCTGGTCGCCGACGCCGGCGGCGCCTACCCGTGGCTGGCCGACGACGGCACCGAGTACCGGCAGCTGAACTTCGAGTCGGTCTTCGCCCGCGCCGGGCGCGCACCGGTGTGGCTGGTCACCGACGATTGGAAGACCGTCGGCGACGCGGTGTCGCAGGACAGTCGATACGGCGAACTGGCGGCGGTCCGCAGCGGCCAGGTGTGGTCGGCGACGAAAGCGATCACCCCCGGCGGCGGCAACACCTATTGGGAACGCGGCACGGCGAGACCGGATCTGCTGCTCGGCGACCTGGTGGCGATCCTGCACCCCGAGCTGAACCCCGGCCACGACTTCGAGTTCTTCCGGCAGGTGCCGCGATGACGGCGGCCGCGTTTCGACCGCAGCGCGCCACCCTGGTGCTGGCCGCACTGGCCGCACTGGTGCTGGTGCTGGCGCTGCTGGGCCTGGCGCTGGGACCGGTGCGGGTACCGCTGGCCGACACCGTGCGGGTGCTGCTGGGCGTGGAGCCGTCGGATCCGCGCTGGCAGGTGATCGTGTCGAACATGCGGTTGCCGCGGATGCTCACCGCGCTGGCCGCCGGGTCCGCGCTCGGGGTGGCCGGCCTGCAGCTGCAGACGCTGTTCCGCAACACCCTGGCCGACCCCTACATTCTCGGCGTCAGCTCCGGAGCCAGCCTGGGGGTGGCGCTGGTGGTATTGCTCGGCGGAGCGGCCGGCGCCGGTTTCAGCACCGGCGTGACCGCTGTCGGGCGTGCCGGGGAGGTCGTCGCCGCGGCGGCCGGTGCCGCCGCGATGCTGACGCTGGTGCTGACGCTGTCGCGCTGGACCCGCTCGGCGGCCACCCTGCTGCTGATCGGGGTGATGCTGGGTGCGGCCAGCACCGCCCTGGTGAGCCTGGCGCTGGTGTACTCCGACCCGCAGCGGGTGCAGCAGTACCTGCTGTGGGGGTTGGGCAGCTTCGCCGCGACCGGCTGGTCCGACCTGCGGCTGCTGCTGCCGCTGGTGGCCGTCGGGCTGGCCACCGCGGCGTTCACCATCCGGCCGCTCAACGCCCTGCTGCTCGGCGAGAGCTACGCGGCGACGATGGGCATCCACGTGCACCGGGCCCGGATCGTCACGGTCGCCTCGGCGTCGCTGCTGGCCGGTGTGACGACCGCGTTCTGCGGGCCGATCGCCTTTTTGGGGCTGGTGGTGCCGCACGTGGCCCGTATCGCGCTGGGCACCTCCGACCATCGCGTGGTGGTACCCGCGGTGATGCTGCTGGGCGCGGTCGCCGCGCTGGCGTGCGGCATCGTCAGCCAGGTCCCGGCCAGCAATCTGGTGATCCCGATCAACGCGGTCACCGCGCTGGTCGGGGCGCCGGTCGTGATCGCCGTGCTGCTGCGGGCCCGCCGCGGCTCGGGGGTGCCGTCATGACCCCGGCGGTTCAGCTGGACGACCTGGCGATCGGCTACCGCAGCCGGCGCCGGTCGGTGACGGTGGCGACCGGACTGAACGCGCAGGCCCGCCGCGGCGAGCTGACCGTGCTGATCGGGCCCAACGGCGCCGGCAAGTCCACGCTGATCCGCACGCTGGCCGGGCTGCAGCCCGCGCTCGGCGGCCGGGTGCTGCTCGACGGCGCCGACCTGACCGGGCTGCCCCGCGACGAGCTGGCCCGCCGGGTGGCGGTGGTGCTGACCGAGCGGATCGACCCGGGCCTGCTATCGGCGCGCGAGCTGGTCGGGCTGGGCCGCATCCCGCACCTGGGGCTGGGCGCCCGGCTGCGGCCCGCCGACGAGCAGATCATCGACTGGGCGCTGGCGGCCACCGGCGCGCAGCAGCTGGCGTCGCGGCCGGCGGTGGAGCTGTCCGACGGGGAATGCCAGCGGGTGCTGACCGCGCGGGCGCTGGCCCAGCAGCCCGGGCTGTTGATCCTCGATGAGCCGACCGCGTTCCTGGACGTGTCCTCGCGGGCCGGGCTGTTCGGGCTGCTGCGCGAGCTGGCCCGCGACCAGCAACTGGCCGTGGTACTGAGCACCCACGACCTGGAATTGGCGCTGCGGGTGGCCGATCGGGTGTGGCTGCTGGACCCGGCGGGCACGCTGACCGACACCGTCGGCGAGGAACTGATGCTCTCCGGGCGTATCGGCGCGATGTTCGACACCGATGCCCTGCGTTTCGACCCCGCCAGCGGCATGTTCGCGTTCGGCACCGAGGGCGGGCAGCGCCGGACCGCCCGCGTCGACGCCGCGGAGCCGTTGGCATCCGCGCTGACCCGGATACTGTCCCGGGAGGGCTGGGATACCGGCGAGCCTGCCGAAATCCTGGTCAGCGCAATCGATCCCGCTATGGTGACAGTTCGCGCTGCGACAGGCGTCACGACCACCGCGCTGCGTGACCTGCCGCCGCGGCTGCGCTCCCTGCCCGCCGACGGAAACCGCTGCGCGCCGCAGCGCCAGGTGGTGTCGGCGCTGGCCGAATTATCCGGTGTCAGCCCGTATTTCACGGTGTCCACCGGCACGGTCGAAGGGGGCGGCTGGCGCCCGGTGAGCCGGCTCTACACCGACCGGGCGCTGTTGGCCGGCGCGGTCGCCAATGTGCGACAACGCATCGGGGCACCGGATCTGCGGGTTGCGGCGTCCACGTTCTTCCTCGGGTTCGCGGCCCGGCTGTGGTCGGTCGGGCTGGGCGGGCTCGCCGAACACGGGCTGCTGCTGGATCTGGACCCCGATGAATTGTGGTTCTCCGAATCCGGTGGGGCGGTGCGACTGCACCTGTCGCATCCGGTGGCCTGGCAGGGCGCGGGGCTGGATTCGCTACTGTCCGACATGGTGTTGAGCAGGCACCTGACGCCGCTGGCGGCCGCGGTGCGCCGGCTCGGCCCGATCTCGGAGAAGCTGCTGCGCGGCAACGCCGCATCGGCCGTGCTGGGCGCGGCCCGCGCGCTGCATCGGCATCGCGGCGCGCAGCTGTCGACGGCACCGAGCTGGGATCTGGCACGCACCGTGTGCGCAGACGAACGCCTCAGCGACACAATCCGTTTCAACGATGCGCACACCGACTATCGGCGCGCCACCTGCTGCCTGTTCTACCGCACCCCCACCGGCGGGCTGTGCATCGACTGCGCGCTCACCCACAACCCTCGAGACCGTGCACATCGCAACAGAAAGGGATCCACATGACCGAGAACACCGTCGGCGGCGCGCAGACCGTAGTCGCCGACCCGCCGATCGTCGACACCGAGGACCGCGGCCGCGAACAGACCTGGCCGCTGCCCACCGACCAGCAGAGCCTGCTGGACCTGCTGCACCTGTGCTTCGACGAGTACTGGGACGAGATCTGGTTCGGCATCATCATGCAGGGCGCCGCCTGGGAGGTGGCCGCACCCAACGCGCCGCGCAAGATCGCCATGCTCGACGGTTACGCCACAGTCGATTTCGGCCGCTGGCACTTTCACCTGTGCATCGGCAAGCACCGGGCCAGCGGCAACGAGCTGGGCCGGATCCGCCGCTGCACCCGCGCCGAGCTGTACCGCCGGATCGGCAAGGAAGGCACCCCGATGTCGTGGGGGGTGCGGCTGTTCAACGGGCGCGACGAGCAGATGATGACGCTGATGCTGCCGAACCCGTTCCTCACCAACGACCAGCAGATCCGCGACGAGCCCGAGTGGGGCCAGCTGGAGCTGTGGGACAAGCTGCGCGACAAGTACCTGGGCCTGGGGCCGGACCCGTTGGACCGCACCGGGACTCAGATCCGCTGCGGCGGCTAGCCCGGGCTAGTCCGGCTCCCAGGTGTTGGGCATCATCGGGCTGACCGCGCCGCCGCCGAATCCGTCGTCGGCCAGCGCGGTCAGCCCGGCCGGACGTGCGGTGGCCACCCGGTGTGTGGCGCCGGCGAAACCGCCCGCACCCGACGCCGATACCGAAACCGGTTCCGGTTCCAGATCCATGTACTCGTAGCCGCGCCCGAGCATGCCGACCTTGCCCCGGCGCCGTCGCCGCTGCCGTGCCGCTTCCGGCTCGGACGCCTCGGCCGCCGGCGCGTCCGCACTGTCCGGTTTCGGCTTCGGCTTCTTGCGGGCGCTGGTGCCCGACGCCCGTCGCGCACCCATGTCCAGGCCGCCGACCATGTACATGTGGGCCGGCATGGTCACCGACGGCGGTCCGGCCGGGGTGGGCGGCGGCGCACCGGGCGGCGGGGCGGGTGCGGCAGCCGGCGCGGGCGCCGGTGCGGGCGACGGAGCCGGTGCCGGAGCCGGTGC
>CAYNJD010000064.1:0-13168 GCA_964397355.1 uncultured Mycobacterium sp.
TGATGCGGCTGCGCACCGCCGAACCGGAGGAGTTCGCGGCGTGCGCCGGTGCCGGCGTGAGCGGGCTGGTGCCGGATCTGGCCGGGTTCTGGTACCCGTTCCTGGAGGCCGCCGCCGTCAACGGCGACATTCATCCCGACACCGACTTGCCGGAGGCCAGCGAGTGGGTGGCGCGGGTGATGATCAGCCTGGGCAGCGTGCCGGGCAACCACATCGACCCCGACGACCCGGCGGCGGTGCGACGGCACCTGCGGCGCTATGTGCTGCCGGGACTGCGGCAGGCACCGGGGGAGGAGTAGCCCGGTGCGCGGCGGCTCGTCTCGCCTCCCTACCGCAGGGGTTTTTGCCCGGCTTATAGCGACAACTGCCGGCAGGTCCTGGCCGCCGAATGAATTTGTCGCTATAAGCCGGGCACAGCACCGTATGGTTCAAAGCCGTCAGGGCACCGGCGTCCGGCCCGGCAAACAGAAAACCCCCGGCCAGAACGGCCCGGGGTCCTCCCGCCGAAAATTGTGGGCGAAGGGGGACTTGAACCCCCACGTCCCGAAGGACACTGGCACCTGAAGCCAGCGCGTCTGCCATTCCGCCACTCGCCCGAGCGACCGGGGGAGCCTATCACGGCGGCCGGAACGGCCCTCCGACACCGTTAGGCGCCTGCCGTCCACCGTAACGCAGGCCGTCGTGACCCCACCGTGACCTGCTCTTATCCGATTCTCCGCCGTACAAGGGTGCCGCGGCAGCGCCCCGGGTCGATACCATGTCCGAGGCGGATGCAGCTGACGACACGCCGCAGCCACGCGTCCCCGGCACGACGAATCGACGGCGGTGAGTGAGGCGGGCAGGAGATGGACAGCCAGCGCGGGCTGGTTCAGCGCCTCGAGCGCAAGCTCGAGTCCGCCGTGGAGGATGCGATGGCCAGGGTCTTCGGCGGGGAGGTGGTCCCCGAGGAGGTGGAGTCCGCGCTGCGCCGAGAAGCCGCCGCCGGGGTGCGGGCATTGGCCGGAAATCAGCTTTTGGCACCCAACGATTACGTCATTACTCTCGGTGTGGACGACTACGACAATGTGGGCGCCGACCAGGAATTGACGTCGAAGGCCTTTGCCCGGCATTTGGCGGGACACATCGGCGAACAGGGGTGGCAAACGTATGGTGATGTGGTTGTCCGGTTCGAGCAGTCGCCGAGTCTGCGTACCGGCCAGGTCCGCGCGCGGGGCGTCGTCAACCCGGACGCCCGCCCCCACCACACGGTCAGTGAATCCCGCCCGCCACAATCAGATCATGCGTTTACCGCAGAATCAGGAGTGCCACCGATGACCGATAACCCGAGCTACCGCGGCGCCCACGGGCAGCCGGACCGTCCCGGCGACGACTACTACGACCCGCGTTACGGTCGGCCGGCCGACGACCCGCGCGGCGGTCAGGACCCGCGTGGCCCCTACGCCCAAGAGCCCGACCCCTACCAGCAGGACCAGCGGGGCGGCGGCTACCCCGAACAGGGCGGCCCCGGCGGGTACGCCCCGCCGCGTCGGCACGAGCAGCCGGGCTACCCCGAACAGGGCGGCTACCCCGAACAGGGCGGCTACCCGGAGCAGGGCGGCTACCCCGGCGGCCAGGGCGGCTACCCGCAGTCCTACGAGCCGCGTCCGCCGAGCGGCTACGGTGCCCCGGCGGGCTACGACCAGGGCTACCAGCAGCAGCCGCCGCCGGCGCCTTCGTATCCGGGCGGGGGAGGCCAGCCCGGTTACGGCGACTACGAGCGCCCCCCGGTCCGCCACGACGACTACTCCTACCCCGAGGCCCCGCCGGAGCAGCGGCCCTCCTACCCGGAACAGGGCGGGCCGGCCTATCCGGACCAGGGCGCGCCGTCCTACGGCCGGCAGGACTACGGCCAGCAGGACTACGGCCAGCCCGACTACCGCTACGGGGAGCCGCAGGGCGCCCCGGCCGGCTACGACTACGGCCAGCCGCCGGCCCCCGGTGGCTACGGCGAAGCCCAGGGTGCCGGCTACGACTACGGTCACCAGGCGGCTCCCGGCTACGACGCGCCCGGCTACGACGCTCCGGGTTATGAAGCGGGTTATGAGGCCCCGGGGGCCGGCTACGGTCAGCGCGCCTACTCGGCTCCGGCCTCGGTCACCCTGCAGCTCGACGACGGCAGCGGCCGGACCTACCAGCTGCACGAGGGCACCAACGTGGTGGGCCGCGGCCAGGACGCCCAGTTCCGGCTGCCCGACACCGGGGTGTCGCGTCGTCACCTGGAGATCCGCTGGGACGGCCGGGTCGCACTGCTGTCCGACCTGAACTCCACCAACGGCACCACGGTGAACAACGCCCCGGTCCAGGAGTGGCAGCTGGCCGACGGTGACGTGATCCGGCTCGGCCACTCCGAGATCATCGTCCGAGTCCACTAGGGACGACCGGAGCCCACGCCGCCTGGAACAAGCAAAGCCCTCCCGCTTTGCCCTACGGCCACCCGCGTCAAAGTATCGTGACTTTGCCGAAGTGCTCCGCCGTGATGAGCACGCCAGGGACGGTACAAGGACGGAGAGGACGCCGGATGCAGGGACTGGTGCTGCAGCTGACGCGAGCCGGTTTTTTGACGTTGCTGTGGCTGTTCATCTGGTCGGTGCTGCGGATACTGCGGACCGACATCTACGCGCCCACCGGTGCGGTGATGGTGCGCCGCGGTCTGTCGATCCGGGGCGTGCTGCTGCCATCACGCCAGCAACGCACCGGCGCCCGCCACCTGGTGGTGACCGAAGGACCGCTGACCGGGGCCCGGATCGCGCTGAGCGACCAGCCGGTTCTGGTGGGCCGCGCCGACGACTCCACCCTGGTGCTCACCGACGACTACGCCTCCACCCGGCACGCACGACTGTCTCAACGGGGATCGGAATGGTATGTCGAAGACCTCGGATCGACCAACGGCACCTACCTTGACAGGGTGAAGGTGACCACAGCGGTACGGGTTCCCATCGGAACGCCGATTCGAATCGGCAAGACCGCGATCGAGCTCCGGCGGTGAGCCTGGTTCTGCGGTACGCCGCCCGCAGTGACCGCGGCCTGGTGCGCTCCAACAACGAGGACTCCGTCTACGCCGGGGCCCGGCTGCTGGCGCTGGCCGACGGCATGGGCGGGCACGCCGCCGGTGAGGTCGCCTCCCAGCTGGTGATCGCGGCGCTGGCCCACCTCGATGACGACGAGCCGGGTGGCGACCTGCTCGCCCAACTGGAAGCCGCTGTGCAGGAAGGCAATTCGGCGATCGCGGCCTACGTCGAGGAGCATCCGGAACTCGAGGGCATGGGTACCACCCTGACCACGATCCTGTTCGCCGGCCCGCGGCTGGGGCTGGCGCACATCGGCGATTCCCGTGGCTACCTGCTGCGCGACGGCGAGCTCACCCAGATCACCAAGGACGACACCTTCGTGCAGACCCTGGTCGACGAGGGCCGTATCACCGCGGAGGAGGCGCACAGCCACCCGCAGCGCTCGCTGATCATGCGGGCGCTGACCGGCCACGAGGTGGAGCCCACGCTGATCATGCGCGAAGCGCAGGCCGGCGACCGCTACCTGCTGTGCTCCGACGGATTGAGCGACCCGGTGAGCACCGAGACCATCCACGAGGCGCTGGAGATCCCCGACGTCAACGATGCCGCACTGCGACTGATCGAGTTGGCGCTGCGCGGCGGCGGCCCCGACAACGTGACGGTGGTGGTGGCCGACGTGGTCGACGTCGACTACGGCCAGACCCAGCCGATCCTGGCCGGCGCGGTCTCCGACGGCGACGAGGACCACACCACCACGCTCAACACCGCCGCCGGGCGGGCCTCGGCGATCTCCCCGCGCAAGACCGTCGCCAAGCGGGTGCTGCCGCGCATCGAGACCCTGACCCGGCCGCCACGGTCGCGACGGCGCAAGATCCTGGCCGCCGTGCTGCTGCTGACGCTGGTGGCCGCCGGGCTGCTGGTCGGGCGCGCGGTCATCCGCACCAACTATTACGTCACCGCCTACGGCGGCACCGTGGCGATCATGCGCGGGGTACAGGGCTCGATCCTCGGGCTGCCGCTGCAGGAGCCATACCTGCTGGGGTGTCTGGACAAGCGCGGCGAGCTGGTGCAGATCAGCTTCAGCCAGTCCGGCGACAAGCTGAACTGTCGGCTGATGACGCTGCAGGATCTACGCCCCCCGGCCCGCCAGCAGGTCAGCAACGGCCTGCCCGCCGGCGCCCTCGACGACGCCATCACCCAGCTGCGCAACCTGGCCCGTGACTCGCTGCTGCCGCCGTGTCCGCCACGCACCGGGAAGACCGGTCCGACGCCGTCACGCACCCCCGACCCGGGCTCGACCACCGCTCCGCGGCCCGGCCCGTCCCAGCCCGCACCGACCTCCGGGGTGCCGCACCTGCCGACGCTGACCAACCTGCCGCCGGCCCCACCAGAACCGGGAACCGACTGCCGGGCGGCCTCATGACCCGCGCCGGCGACGATGCAGAGCGGAGCGATGAGGAGAAGCGGCGCGCATTGAACACCGCCGGCGACGACGCAGAGCGTAGCGATGAGGAGGAGCGGCGCGCGGTGAGTACAGCGCCGCAGCCGCCGGTGGCGCTGACCCCGGCGCTGCCGGATCGACGCAACGCCGAACTGCTGCTGTTGTGCTTCGCGACCGTGATCATCGCCGTGGCGATGCTCATCGTCGAAGCCGGCCACGAGCAGGGTCTGCGCTGGGACCTGGTCGGCTACGGCGCGGCGTTTCTGGTGCTGTTCGCCTTCGCGCACGGCGTCATCCGGCGCACGGCGCGTTACGCCGACCCGCTGCTGCTGCCGGTGGTGGCCCTGCTCAACGGCCTCGGGCTGGTGATGATCCATCGCATCGATCTGGGTGTGGGCGCCGACGGCGCCGACGGCCGGCCCGGGGCCGGCGAGCAGATGCTGTGGACGCTGGTCGGCGTCATCGTGTTCGCCCTGGTGCTGGAGCTGCTCAAGGACCACCGCCAACTCGCCGGCAGCGGGTACATCTGCGGCCTGGCAGGTCTGGTGCTGCTGGTGATTCCTGCGCTGTTGCCGGCCTCGCTGTCGGAGCGCCAGGGCGCCAAGATCTGGATTCGGTTGCCGGGCTTCTCGATTCAGCCCGCCGAATTCTCCAAGATCCTGCTGCTGATCTTCTTCGCCGCGGTGCTGATCTCCAAGCGCGGGCTGTTCACCAGCGCCGGCAAGCACGTGCTGGGCATGAACCTGCCCCGCCCACGCGACCTGGCGCCACTGCTGGCGGCGTGGGTGATCTCGGTCGGGGTGATGGCGTTCGAGAAGGACCTGGGCACCTCACTGCTGCTGTACACGTCGTTTTTGGTGGTGGTGTATCTGGCCACCCGCCGGCTGAGCTGGATGGTGATCGGCCTGGTGCTGTTCGTCGTCGGCAGCGTCGCGGCCTACTTCCTGTTCGGCCATGTCCGGGTGCGAGTGCAGACCTGGCTGGACCCGTTCGCCGATCCCGAGGGCGCCGGCTACCAGATGGTGCAGTCGCTGTTCAGCTTCGCCACCGGCGGCATCTTCGGCACCGGGTTGGGCAACGGCCAGCCCGGTTACGTGCCCGCGGCGTCGACGGACTTCATCATCGCCGCGTTCGGTGAGGAACTGGGCCTGGTCGGGTTGGCCGGCGTGCTGATCCTGTACACCATCGTGATCGTGCGCGGCATGCGGACCGCGATCGCGGTGCGCGACAGTTTCGGAAAGCTGCTGGCGGCGGGGTTGTCCGCCACCCTGGGCATCCAGCTGTTCATCGTGGTCGGCGGCGTCACGAAGCTGATCCCGCTGACCGGCCTGACCACGCCGTGGCTGTCCTACGGCGGGTCGTCGTTGCTGGCCAACTATGTGCTGCTGGCAATCGTGCTGCGGGTCTCGCACGCCGCCCGCCGGCCGCTGAGCACCCAGCCGCGGCGCACCCCCTCGATCGGCGACACCGGTACGGCGGTGATCGAGCGCGTATGAACACCTCGCTGCGCCGCGTCACGATGACCCTGATGGCGCTGATCGTGCTGCTGTTGGGGAACGCCACGCTGACCCAGGTCTTCACCGCCGACGGGCTGCGCGCCGACCCGCGTAATCAGCGGGTGCTGCTCGACGAATACTCCCGCCAGCGCGGCCAGATCACCGCCGCCGGGCAGCTGCTGGCCTACTCGGTCGCCACCGACGGCCGGATCAAGTACCAGCGCATCTACCCCGAACCCGAGGTGTACGCGCCGATCACCGGGTTCTACTCGCTGCGGTACTCCAGCAGCGGCCTGGAACGCGCCGAGGACACCGTGCTCAACGGCTCGGATCCGCGGCTGTTCGGGTTGCGGCTGGCCGACTTCTTCACCGGCCGCAGCCCTCGCGGCGGCACCGTGGAGACCACCATCCGGCCGCGGGTGCAGCAGGCCGGCTGGGAGGCCATGCAGCAGGGCTGCTCCGGCGGCTGCCGCGGCGCGGTGGTGGCGCTGGAACCGAGCACCGGCAAGGTGCTGGCGATGGTGTCGACGCCGTCGTATGACCCCAACCAGTTGTCGTCGCACGATTCGGTGCAGCAGGGCCGGGCCTGGCAGCGGCTGCGGGACAACCCCGATTCGCCGCTGACCAACCGCGCCGTCAGCGAGACCTACCCGCCGGGTTCGACCTTCAAGGTCATCACCACCGCGGCCGCGCTGCAGGCCGGTATCAGCGAGAACGAGCCGTTGACCAACGCCGCACGCATCGCCCTGCCCAACAGCACCGTCACGCTGGAGAACTACGGCGGCAACAGCTGCGAAGGCAACCAGGCGACCGTCCCGCTGCGAGTGGCGTTCGCCCGGTCCTGCAACACCGCCTTCGTCCAACTGGGCACCCGCACCGGCGCCGACGCGCTGCGCACCGCCGCCGAGGGCTTCGGGCTGGACGTCACCCCCGAGCCCATCCCGCTGCAGGTGGCGCAGTCCACCGTCGGCCCGATCCGGGACGCCGCCGCGCTGGGCATGACCAGCATCGGCCAGAAGGACGTCGCGGTCACGCCGCTGAAGAACGCAGTCATCGCGGCCTCCATCGCCAACGGGGGTGTGACGATGCAGCCCTACCTGGTCGACGGGCTGGAGGGACCCGACCTGGCCGGCATCGCGACGACCCAGCCGCGCGAACAGCGTCGTGCGGTGTCCTCGCAGGTCGCGGCTAAGCTAACGGAACTGATGATCGACGCCGAAAAAGTGACCCAGCAGGAGGGGGCCATCCCGGGCGTACAGATCGCGTCGAAGACCGGCACCGCCGAACACGGCGCGGATCCGCGGAACACCCCGCCGCACGCGTGGTACATCGCCTTCGCCCCGGCCAGCGCCCCGAAGGTGGCCGTCGCCGTCGTCGTGGAGGACGGGGGCGACCGCCTGGCGGCGACCGGCGGCGCGCTGGCGGCACCGATCGGACGCGCCGTCATCCAAGCCGCACTTCAGGGGCGATCATGAGTCCGCAGGTCGGGGCGGCGCTGCAGGGCCGCTACCGGTTGCAGCGGCTCATCGCAACCGGCGGCATGGGCCAGGTGTGGGAGGCGGTGGACAACCGGCTGGGCCGCCGCGTGGCCGTCAAGGTGCTCAAGCCGGAGTTCTCCTCCGACCCGGAGTTCATCGAGCGGTTCCGCGCCGAGGCGCGCAACACCGCCATGCTCAACCACCCGGGCATCGCCAGCGTGCACGACTACGGCGAGACCGACCTCGACGGTGAGGGCCGCACCGCGTTTCTGGTGATGGAGCTGGTCAACGGCGAGCCGCTGAACTCGGTGCTCAAACGGACCGGGCGACTGTCGCTGCGGCACGCGCTGGACATGCTCGAGCAGACCGGCCGGGCGCTGCAGGTGGCGCACAGCACCGGGCTGGTGCACCGCGACGTCAAACCCGGCAACATCATGATCACGCCCACCGGCCAGGTGAAGATCACCGACTTCGGCATCGCCAAGGCCGTCGACGCCGCCCCGGTCACCCAGACCGGCATGGTGATGGGCACCGCCCAGTACATCGCCCCGGAGCAGGCGCTCGGGCAGGACGCCACCGCGGCCAGCGATGTCTACTCGCTCGGTGTCGTCGGCTACGAGGTGCTGTCCGGGCGCCGGCCGTTCACCGGCGACGGCGCGCTGACGGTCGCCATGAAGCACATCAAGGAACCGCCGCCGCCGCTGCCCGCCGAACTGCCGCCCAACGTGCGCGAGCTCATCGAGATCACGCTGGCCAAGAACCCCGGCATGCGCTACCGCAGCGGCGGCCCGTTCGCCGACGCGGTCGCCGCGGTGCGCTCCGGCCGGCGGCCGCCGCGGCCCAGCCAGTCGCTGCCCGCCGGGCGTGCCGCGCCGTCGGCGATCCCGTCGACGGCGGCCACCCGGGTCGCGCCGCCGGTGTCGGCGCGGGCCACCGCGGCGCGCCGGTCCCGACCCGGCACCGGCAACCACCGCCCGGCGCCACCGCCACGGCGCACCTTCACCGCCGGCCAGCGTGCGCTGCTGTGGGCGGCCGGGGTGCTGGGCACGCTGGCGATCATCATCGCGGTGCTGATCGTGGTCCAGGCCAAGAGCCCGGGCGGCTCACTGGCGCCGCCCACCGTCACGGTCGACACCGAGCCGCCGCCGGTCGAGTCGTCGAGCTCCGAGTCACACCCGTCGGGACCGCCGGCGCACTCCTCCGGCTGGACCTGGCGATGACGACCCCGCAGCGGCTCTCCGACCGCTACGAACTCGGCGAGATCCTCGGCTTCGGCGGGATGTCGGAGGTGCACCGCGCGGTGGACACCCGGCTGCACCGCGACGTGGCCGTCAAGGTGCTGCGCGCCGACCTGGCTCGCGACCCCAGCTTCTACCTGCGGTTCCGGCGCGAGGCGCAGAACGCGGCCGCGCTGAACCACCCGGCGATCGTCGCGGTCTACGACACCGGCGAAGCCGAGACGCCGGCCGGCCCGCTGCCCTACATCGTGATGGAGCTCGTCGAGGGCGTCACGCTGCGCGACATCGTGCACAACGACGGCCCGATGCCGCCGATCCGCGCCATCGAGGTGATCGCCGACGCCTGTCAGGCGCTGAACTTCAGCCACCAGCACGGCATCATCCACCGCGACGTCAAGCCGGCCAACATCATGATCGACAGGCACAACGCGGTGAAGGTGATGGACTTCGGCATCGCCCGCGCGGTCGCCGACGCCGGTAACAGCGTCACCCAGACCGCGGCGGTGATCGGCACCGCCCAGTATCTGTCGCCCGAGCAGGCCCGCGGCGAAGGCGTCGACGCCCGCTCGGATGTGTACTCGCTGGGGTGCGTGCTGTATGAAATCCTCACCGGCGACGCGCCTTTCGTCGGTGATTCCCCGGTGGCGGTGGCCTACCAGCACGTCCGCGAGGACCCGGTGCCGCCGTCGCAGCGCCAGCCCGGGCTGCCCGCCGACCTGGACGCGGTGGTGCTCAAGGCGCTGGCGAAGAACCCCGACAACCGCTACCAGACCGCCGCTGAGATGCGCGCCGACCTGGTGCGGGTGCACAACGGCGAGAAACCCGAAGCGCCCCGCGTGCTCACCGACGCCGACCGCGCGTCGATGATGGCGTCCCGGCCGGGGGACAGCAGCGCGGCGCACACCGATCCGCTGCCCCGCCAGGAACTCGACTTCGCCCACGAGCGGCCGGGATCGGTGGGCCGGTGGCTGATCGCCGCGATCGTGCTGGCGGCGCTGACCGTGATCGTCACCGTGTCGATCAACAGTTTCGGCGGCCGCACCCATCAGATCCAGGTTCCCGACGTGCGCGGCCGGGCATCGGTCGACGCGATCGCCGAACTGCAGAACAAGGGCTTCAAGACCCGCACCGATCAGCAGGCCGACTCCGAGGTCCCACCGGACCACGTGATCAGCACCGACCCGCCCGCCGGCGCCCCGGCGAACAAGGGCGACAAGATCACCGTCAACGTGTCCTACGGCCCCGAGCAGCGCCAGCTGCCGGACGTGTCCTCACTGAGCTACGCCGACGCGGTCAAGAAGCTGACCGCCGCCGGGTTCGGCAGGTTCAAGCAGGTCAACTCACCGTCGACGCCGGAGCTGAAGGACAAGGTGGTCGGCACCAACCCGCCGGCCAACCAGACCACGGCGGTCACCAACGAGATCGTCATCGTGATCGGCACCGGGCCTGCCACCAAGGCCGTGCCCGACGTCACCGGCCAGACGGTGGAGCTGGCGCAGAAGAACCTCACCGTCTACGGCTTCACCAAGATCACCGAGGTGGCGGTGGACAGCCCTCGCCCGGCCGGCGAGGTGATCGCCACCAGCCCGCCCAGCGGTGAGACCGCGCCGCTGGACTCGGTGATCGAGTTGCAGGTGTCCCGCGGCAACCAGTTCGTCATGCCCGATCTGTCCGGGATGTTCTGGACCGATGCCGAGCCGCAGCTACGGGCGCTGGGCTGGACCGGGATGCTGATCAAGGGCGCCGACATCGACGGCGGCGGTAGCGGCCACAACCGGGTGCTCTTCCAGAGCCCGGCGGCGGGGCAGGGCGTCAACACCGACGGCAACATCACGCTGCGTTTCGGTCAGTAGCCGCCGGCCACGGGCGGCGTCGGCGCGGTCAGCCGCCCACCGGCGACACGGCCCGCGCGGTCTGCACCGTCTCGGCGATCTCGTCCTCGAGCCGGCGCACCAACGTGTCGTCGCACGGGTAGCCGCAGCAGGCCAGCCAGTTGGCCAGCATCCGGTGACCGCCCTCGGTGAGAATCGATTCCGGGTGGAACTGCACACCGTGGATCGGCAGTTCGGTGTGCCGCACCCCCATGATCACGCCGCCGCGGGTGCGCGCCGTGACCTCCAGGACGGCCGGCAGCGTCTCGGGCAGGATCGTCAACGAGTGGTAGCGGGTGGCGGTGAACGGATCCGGCAGCCCCTTGAGCACCCCGGTGTCGGTGTGGAAGACGGTGCTGGTCTTACCGTGCAGCAGTTCGGGCGCCCGGCCCACGGTGCCGCCGAACGCGACACCGATCGCCTGATGGCCCAGGCACACCCCCAGCACCGGGATCCGCGCCGCGGCGCACGCGTCGACCAGCGCGATCGACGCGCCGGCACGCTCCGGCGTGCCCGGCCCGGGGCTGAGCAGCACCCCGTCGAAGTCGGCGACGGCAGCGGCCGGGTCGGCCAACCGGGCGTCGTCGTTGCGCCAGACGGCAGCCTGCACACCCAACTGGCCCAGGTATTGCACCAGGTTGAACACAAAGCTGTCGTAGTTGTCGACGACCAGGATCCGCACGCCCACAGGCTACCGTCGCGGCCCCGGTGCCTCAGTAGTCGACCGGACCGGCTGGGACGGCGTAGCGCATCCGGACCGGGCTCGGCGTCTCGACCACCCGCAGGTCCTCGCTGACCTGTTCGCTGTAGCCCAGGCCGAACCGGATCACGTACTGCTTGTAGAGCGTGACCGGGGGAGCGGCCGCCAACGCGGCCTGCATCGCAGCCGGGTCGCCGATCGCGGTCACGACATAGGGCGGGCTGTAGGTCCGGCCGCCCAGCAGCAGCGTGTTGCCGACGCACCGCGGCGCGGACTCGGCGGTGATCCGCTGGTCCTGCATCTGCACGGCTTCGGCGCCGGCACTCCACAGCGCGTTGAGCACCCCGGAGATGTCCTGCTGGTGCACCACCAGGTCGTCGGGGGAGGCGTCTCGGGGGAACCGGCCGTTGGCGTCGCGCTGGGCGTCGGTGAGCGTCACCACCACACCCGGCCCGTGCATCGCTTCCAAACCGCCGGCCTCGGCCAGCTGGTCGGCGCGGCTGCGCATCGCCGACAAGGCCGCCCCGGCGCCCCGGCCGTGCACCGAGTCCACCGCCGATGCCAGCACATCACGTTGTTCGGTGAGGTACTCCACGGTGGACTGGGTGGCGCGGACCAGGTCGACGAGGCGCGGCGCGTCACCGCGGCGGATCTCCTTGCCGCCGGACACCCCGTGGGTGGCCGCCAACAGCAACCCGGCCAGCAGGCACACCAGCGGGACACCGAACCGCCACGCGGAGTGGCGGCCGGGTGCCGGCGGCCGATCCTGCTGCATCGCCTCTCCAATTCTCGGCCGGCTGCCCGGCTGAGTTAATCTCGTACCCGACCCATACTCGCAGCTTCACCGCCGCACTGTCCCGAGGTACCGATGCCCAAGTCGAAGGTTCGCAAGAAGACCAGTTTCACCCCCTCGGCGGTGAGCCGCACCCCGGTCAAGGTCAAGGGCGGCCCGTCGAGCGTGTGGTTCGTCGCGCTGTTTCTGGGGCTGATGCTCTTCGGCCTGGTGTGGCTGATGGTGTACCAGCTGGCGGCGACCGGCCTGGACACCCCGGCGGCGCTGAACTGGATGGCCGAGCTGGGGCCGTGGAACTACGCGATCGCGTTTGCCTTCATGATCGCCGGGCTGTTGCTCACCATGCGCTGGCGCTGAGCCGACCCGGCCTCGGATCTCGATTATGTCGGGCCGTCGGCGATGCCAGCTGGGGAACCAAGCGATTGCTCAATCACAACGATGTGATTCATCCCCATTGTGGACAACCCCTGTAGATAACTTCAAAACCGCAGGTCGAGTTGACTGACAACGCCCCCCAGCAAACACAATGGTCGCCTTCTGCGGCCGGAATCGCAGGTTGCGCGCTTGCCGGCGCAACGTTAGCTATCGTTGCTGTGACGCTCGCCACAGACCTGCCCGGACGTGCGCTGGCCGCCATTGCCGGAATCGGGCTGCTGGTGTTTGCCGGTTTCTCCTGGCGGGCACGCCCCAGGCTGGCGCTGACCCCCGACGGCCTGGCGGTGCGCGACTGGTGGCGCACTCGAGTACTGGCCCCGGGCAACCTCACCCGGGTGCGCATCACCGAGTTCCAACGCATCGGCCGCAAGCAGCGGCTACTGGAGATCGAGACCGACGACGATGCGCTGCTGATCCTGTCGCGCTGGGATCTCGGGACCGACCCGCTCGACGTGCTCGACGCCCTCACCGCGGCCGGCTACACCGGCCGTCAACGCGGTTAGCGGGCGAGCCTTCAGGAGACGGTGATCGACTCGATCACGACCGGCTCGGTGGGCCGGTCGGAGCGGTCGGTGGCGGTGGTGGCGATGGCGTCCACCACCCGCTGCGAGTCGGGGTCCACGACCTCACCGAAGATGGTGTGCTTGCGGTTCAGGTGCGGGGTCTGGC
>CAYNJD010000065.1:0-13088 GCA_964397355.1 uncultured Mycobacterium sp.
AAGAAGCTGGCGTAGAGGTCGCCGATACGTCGCTCGTCGGTGCCGGCGGCGGCGCCCGATTCGGCGGGTTGTTGCGCCGGTTCCAGCTTTGCCTCTCCTCCGTCGAGCCTCGCTAAACCGGCGGCTTCGGTGAGCAGTTCACGGACCTGCATCTCGGCCCGGTCGAACAGCGCGCGAAACGCCCCGTCGGTGGCGCGGTCCGGCGGCATCTCGTAACCGTCGAGCCAGCGACCGTTGACGTGGCCGAACAGGTCGTCCTGCGGGCGGATGGTGCTGTCGAGATAGTTGAGGTCAAGCCCGGAACGGGTGGCTGTGGAGGTCATCGTGCCCATCCTTTCACGGCGAGCCGTACAGCTGTCCTGTAGCGTCACCGCCATGTCTGACGAGGAGCAGCCCGACATCTCCGCTGACGCGGACGACGGAGCCGTCGATCCCGCCGCGACCACCGCGGAGGCGTCCGCCGACGCCGAGAAGACCGGCGAGAAGCCCGCCGCCAAGAAGGCCGCGCCGCACACCCGCCCGGCTCCGGCGGCATCCGGCGGCGTCTTCTCCAGCTACGGGCTGGTGTCGGCGTTCCTCGGCCTGGTGGCGGTCGCGGCGCTGGTGTTCGGCCTGATCACCTGGAACACCCATCGCGACGACGTCAACGAGCGCGCCTACCGCAGCCGGGTGCTGCAGACCGCGGCCAGCTGGACCAGTGTGCTGATCAACCTCAACGCCGAGAACGTCGAAAAGGGCATGGCGCGGCTGCGTGACAAGACCGTCGGCGAACTCAACTCCGAGTTCGACGCCGCGCTGACGCCCTACCGCGACGTGGTGCAGAAGATCCAGTCGCGCAGCAGCGGCCGGATCGAAGCGGTCGCCATCGAGCTCGAGCGCCACAACCTGGACGATCCGGCCGCCACCACCGAGCAGTCCTCCGGCCCCGGCCGCACCGACCCGGTGATGGTGATCGCCACCTCGATCGCCGAGAACGTCGGCGGCAAGCCGCAGACGGTGCACTGGGCCCTGCACCTCGACGTCAGTGACGTCGACGGTCATCTGATGATTTCCCGATTGAGGTCGATCCGATGAGCAAGCTGGGGAACCTGAAGTCACGGACGCCGTGGCGGGTGCTGGCCTTCGACATCGCCGCGCCGCTGGCCGCGATCGGCGGCCTGCTGCTGGTCGGGCTGGTGCTCGACTGGCCGATCTGGTGGGTGTCGGCCTGTTCGGTGCTGGTGCTGCTCATCGTCGAGGGCATGGTGGTGAACTTCCTGCTGCTGCGCCGCGACGCCGTGACGGTCGGCACCGACGACGACCGCCCCGGCTTGCGGCTCGCGGTCGTCGCCCTGGCCGCCAGCGCGCTGGTCGCCGCGGCGGTACTGGGATACCTGCGCTGGACGGTGCCCGATCGTGACCTGGAGGCGGACTCCGGTGAGGTGGTCAAGACCGCCGTCGCGATGGCCGAGGCCGCGGCGACGGTCGCGCCGGCCAACCCGGAAGCGTCGATCGAGAAGGCGGCCACCTTCATGGTTCCGGATCGCGTCAACGCCTTCCGGGACAGCATCGGCCGGACCGCCACCGAAATGGCCAACCGCAACATCGCGGTCGAGGCACAGACGCTCAGTGCCGGTGTCGAGGCGCTGGGGCCGTCGGCCGCTCGGGTCGCGGTGGTGCTGCGCAGCGTTCAGACCGTGGCGAACCAGCAGGTCAAGCAGGCGGTGGTGCCGGTGCGGGTGACCCTGACCAAGCGCGGCGACAAGTGGATGGTGCTGGAGATGTCACCGATCCACGCCCGCTGACACCGCGCGTCAGATGACGTCGGGTGCCTCGGGCGCCTCGCGGGTGTGCATCTTGGCGAACCGGTCGGACAGCCGGCGCATCCGGATCATCAGCGAGGCGGGCGGGCAGACGGTGCCGTCGAGGTATTCGCTCAGCGTGTCGGCCGGCACCCCGACCCGGGAGGAGAACTCCTGCCGGCTCAGGCCGGACCGTTCGATCAGCACCCGCATGTGGCGGGCGACCTCGGCGCGTTCGTTGGCCTCGAGGTGGGCCCGGGTGCGGGACAGCACCTCGGCCAGCGCCTTGGAGATGCCGTAGGGCTCGGTGCCCTCCAGCACCTCTTCGACCTGGCGTGCGGTGCGCCCGTAGGGGTCACGCTTGAGAGCCACCACGATGAGCTGCCAGGTGGCGATGTCGCCGCTCTGCAGGGCGGAGCGGATCGCGGACGTCGGCCAGAACTCCACCGGCCGGTCGGTGCCGCCGGACCGGGCATCGGGTCTTGAACCAGACCGCGGTGGCTGCGATCCACGGCGTCGGTCCGCGGCCAACGTCACCTCGCCTCCTCCAGCATCGCCACCGCAACCGCCAGGCAGCGCCCCCGGACATGCTCCCAGTCTGTGCCCGCCCCGGCCGCACCGTCCCCCGAGAGCTCTTCGTCGCGCTCGGCGGGCTCCGGATCGGCGAGCCGACAGACCAGCTGCGTGGCCATCCATTGTCGTTCGGCTGGTTGACCAGAGTAGTACCTGTCGATCCCGGCGAGCGCTTCCGCAACGGTTTCGGCGTCGAGTACGTCGACGAGCTCGGCGAGCTCGACATAGTCGCCGGGGCTGTTGCGGGACATCAGCAGGTAGCCCTTGAGCCGCAGCGTCTCGGCGCCGGTGGGGATCTGCAACCGGTCGCCGGTGGGCAGTTGGACGGCTGCGGTCTCCATCGGTCGGCTCCGGGTCAGCGCCGGGCCTTCGAAACCGATCTCGTTGGCCACCCAGGACTCGGTCTCCAGCGCGTCGAGCGCGATCGCGAGCCGGCGCCGCCACACGGTGACCGGGTGCACCGGCCGCACCGCTTTGGGCAGCGCCCGGCCGGCGCCACCGCGCGACGGCCAGCCACCGGCCAACTTGGCCAGTGCGTGGCCCTTCGGCTTACCGCCGCCGGACGCCGAGCCCGCACCGACCGGCAGGGCCACCGTGGCGACTTCGGCCAGACCGCAGCCGCGCAGCGCCAGCGGGTCGCCGACGCAGACGGCGTCGGGTGCCAGGTCCTTGAGCCGGGCCGCCGACTTCACCACCCCCCGAAGATCGGCGCTGGGGGTGATCAGCGCGGAGATGTCGTCGGGGATCACCACCACGTCGCCCAGATCCACTGTGGGCAGCGGCTTTTCGAAGTCCACCGACGGCAGGATGCGGGCCAGCCAGCGCGGCAGCCACCAGTTCCACTCGTCGAATATCGCCATCAGCGCCGGCACCAGCACCAGCCGCACCACCGTGGCGTCCACCGCGATCGCCACCGCGCAGGCCACGCCCAGTTCGGCGACCAGCGGCATGCCGGCGAACGCGAACCCGATGAACACCGCGATCATGATCAGCGCGGCGCTGGTGATGGTGCGCGCACTGGTGCTCACGCCGTAGGCGACCGCGTCATGGGTGTTGCCGGACTGCAGGAAACGCTCCCGGATCCGGGTCAGCAGGAAGATCTCGTAGTCCATCGACAGGCCGAACGTCATCGCCAGCACGATCGGGGGGATGAAGCTGTCGATCGAACCGGTCGGCGCGAACCCCAGCTGCTCCAGCCACCCCCACTCGAACACCGCCACCAGGCTCCCGTAGGCGGCCGCCACCGACAGCACCGTCATGATGACGCCCTTGAACGCCAGGAACACCGACTGGATCGAGATCAACAGCATCAGGAACGCGATCAGCGCCACGAACACCAACACCAGCGGTTCGGCCGCCGCGACCCGGTCGTCGAAGTCCTTGATCAACGCGGTCGGGCCGCCGACGTCCACCCGCACCGACGGCGAGCCCGCCGCCGCGGGAAGGTGTTCGCGCATCCAGTCGATGGTCTCCCGCGCGGCCATGTCCTCGGGGTCCACCGACAGCACCGCGGACAGCAGGCCGCTGCTGTTGTCGTCGCCGAACACCGGCGGGGACACCGAGGCGATGTTGGGCGCCTGTGTCATCTCGCGCCGGATCGCCGCGAACGTCTCGGCGTGCGCGGGCGCCGACGCATCCGCGCCGGGAATGGTGACCAGCACCCGAACCGGCCCCAACGCGCCCGGGCCGAGGGCTTGGGCCGCCGCGGCCACCCCGCCCCGGATCTCGTGGGAGGAGTCGAACTGGTGCAGCATGCTGTTGCCCAGCGTCAATGACAGCGCCGGCGCCGCCAGCGTCAACAAGAATCCCGCGGTCACCAGTGCCGACACCCAGGGGCGGCGCATCACCCACGCCGTCCAGCGGGTCCAGAACCGTGACTGTGCCGCCTGCGGGCGCCGCGACCAGTGCAGCAGCGGCGACCGTTTGGCGACCGCACGGCCGAACACGGCCAGCACCACCGGGGTGAGGCTGACCGCCGCCAGCACCGCCACCGAGACGGCCAGGATCGCCCCGGTGGCCATCGAGACCAGCACCGGGGTGTTGATGAGGTAGATCCCGGTCAGCGACGCCACCACGGTCAGGCCGGACAGCACGACGGCCAGCCCGGACGTGGCCATCGCCGCGTCCACCGCCTCCTGCGGCTGGCGGCCGGCCCGCAGCTCTTCGCGGTAGCGCATCAGGATGAAAAGCGAGTAGTCGATCGCCAGCGCGATCCCGAACATCGACACCGTCGACGTGACGAACACCGACATCGTGGTGAACATCGACAGCAGATAGACCAGCCCCATGGTGACGATCACCGTGCCGATCCCGAGCGCCAGCGGGATGGCGGCGGCCGCCAGCGAACCGAACACCGCCAGCAGCACGATCAGCACGATCGGCAGATTCCACTGTTCGGCCGCCGCGATGTCCTGCTTGGTCTTGGCCGACGCCGCGGCGCCCAGCGCCCCCTGCCCGATCACGTACAGGTTCACCGAGCCGTTGGAGATCCGGCCGGGCCGCTCGCCGTCGACGCCCAGCTCGGTCCGCAGCTTCTTGGCGATGTCGACCGCACCGGTGTTGTTGAAGTCCACTCGAAGCGACACCACGTAGGGCCGGTCGGGCCGCGGCGGCGGCTGGGTCCGGTCGGGCACCACCGTCACGTTGGCGGCATCGCCGGCGACCCGCCGCAGCAACGCGACGGCCTCCTGCATGTCCTGGTAGGTGGCATCGGCGCGGGGTGCCGCGACCAGCGCCAGCGGCGAGGCACCCTGGTCGGGGAAGTGATCCTGAAGTTGGTACTGCACGTACAGCGACTGCGATCCGTCGACCTCGAAGCCGCCGCCGGTGAGGTGACCGGACTGGGTTGCGGCCAGGTAGAGCGCGGGAACGACAGCCAGTACCCAACCTGTGAAGACCACCCAGCGGAATCTGCGCAGGTTGCTGCTGAAGCGCATCATGAACTGCTGGATTTCGGCTCTCCCCGCTCTCGCCCGCACCGGTGCGTCGCGTGCTGGCGAGCCTACCGCAGCGGTGCGGGCGCTCTGGCCGTTTCTCCTCGCCGCTGAGCTGGACTGATGCCGTCGCTGGAACCGCACTGTGATCAGGGCGACGTGCGCTCGGCTGGCGGTGGTCGACGGTTGCTGTCAGGATGGCCAGCGGACCTCCCGGATCGTGCCGTTGCTGCCGGGAGACATCCTCGACCGGAACATCCCGAGCGCCTCTGCAACGCGGCGGGCTCGTCGGGGCCCGGGCGGAATCCCACCCGCCGTTAGGAGAATTCGTGAACGCCACCCTGCGCCGCCGCCTGTCCGGCGGTGCCACTGTCGTCGCGCTGTGTGGTGCCGTCGCCGCCGGTGTGCCGGCCGTCCCGTCGGCGCCGTCGGCGACCGCATCCAAGGACCCCTGCGTGGCCAGTGAGATCGCCCGGACGGTGGGCAAGGCCGTCAACTCGACCGGCGACTACCTCGACTCGCACCCGGACACCAATCAGGTGCTCACCGGGGCGCTGCAGCAGCAGCCCGGTCCCCAGACGCTGGCGAACCTCAAGAGCTACTTCGACGCCAACCCGAAGGCCGGCGAGGATCTGGCCAAGATCACCGCGCCGGTGCACGAGGTGAGCGACCAGTGCAAGCTGGCGGTCAGCCTGCCGCAGGTACTCGGGCTGCTGCAGGCCGCACAGGCCCAGGGCGGCGGCCTGCCCGGCCTGCCCGGCGGTGCGTTGCCGGGCGGCCTGCCCGGCGGTGGCCTGCCCGTGAGCGGGCCTCCGGCCGGGGGCGTGACCCAGCCGGTGGCGGTTCGTTAACCGCGGCGGCGTCTGCGGCGTCCCCCTCGGAGCGGAAGACGAAGAAGAACACCACCCAGCCCACCGCGCCGATGAGCAGCCAGCTGATCACCCGGTAGACCAGTACCGCGGAGATGGCATCCGGCCAGGTCATGCCGCTGGACACCAGGCCCGGCACCAGCACGGCCTCGACGACCAGCAGCCCACCCGGCATCAGCGGAATCGTTCCCGCCGCACGGGCGGCGGCGTAGGCCACCGTCAAACCGGCCACCGAGGCCCGCCCCCCGGCGGCGTAGGCCGCGCATGCCAGGCAGGCGACGTCGGCGACCCAGTTGAACAACGACCAGCCGAACGCCGTCGACAGCTCCCGCCGGCCCAGGCTGACCGACTTCGCCTGCTCGAGCATCCCGCGCCACGCCGCAAGCCCGGTGTCGGCGGGCTTGTCGCGCACCGAGTTGACCCACGACAGCACGCGGACACCGATGCCGTCGATGGGCTCCGGCCGCGACGCGACCGACTGCGCCAGCATCAGCAGCGCCAGGAAGCCGCCCAGGGTGAACAGCAGCGAGAGCGGATTGTTGCGGGCACCGAGCAGAAAGGCCCCGCCCAGCCCCAGCAGCGCCAGCCCGACGGCCTGCAATACGCCCGACATCACCAGCTGCCATGACGCCACCACCGGTGAGGCGCCCCAGCGCCGCTGCTGGCGGTACAAGAACGTCGTCGACAGCACCGGCCCGCCGGGCAGTGTGGTGCTCAGCGAGTTGGCCGCGTAGAAGGCCGCCTCGGACCGCCACTGCGTGACGCGCACGCCGGCCGAGTGCAGCAGGGTGCGCTGGATCTGCGCAAAGCTGTGCATGGACGCCGCCGCCGCCAGGATCGCGCCGAACAGCCAGCGGTTGTCGGCACTGCAGAGGCTGGCCCACGCGGCGGAAAGCTGGTCCCACACCAGCACGACCTCGACGGTGAGCACCACCGCCACGACACCGAGGATCGCCGGGCGCACCCACCGGTAGCTGCGACCGGTGGATTTCCGCGGCGCCAGGGTTGGCGGGCCGGCCAGTTGGGACACGGAATTAGAGGTTAGTGGCGCGACAACGATATTCGGCTACCTGATGTGCGGTCGCTGCGGCATCGTTACGCTACCGGAATGTCGGCCAGCGCAGACGAATCCGTACATCCGACGGTCCGCAAAGCGGCAGCTTGGGCCTGGCGCCTGCTGGTGTTGTTCGCCGCCGTGTTCGTGGTGTTGCTGATCGCCCGGCGACTCGAAGTGATCGTCGTCCCGGTGGCGCTGGCGTTGATGATGTCGGCGTTGCTGCTGCCCGGCGTGGATTGGCTGGACCGGCGCGGGGTGCCCCGGGGGCTGGCGGTGTTCCTGCTGCTGCTCGGCGGTATAGCGGTGCTCGCCGGGTTGCTGAGCTTCGTGGTCGACCAGTTCATCGACGGCGTTCCCGGGCTCGTCGAGCAGGTCACCCAGGTGGTCAACTCGACCCAGCACTGGCTGACCGACGGGCCGCTGCACCTGAGCGCCGAGCAGATCGACAGCGCCGGCGACACCGTGATCGCCGAGCTGCGCAACAACCAGGCCAAGCTGACCAGCGGCGCACTGTCGACGGCCGAGACCGTCACCAAGATCTTCACCGGCGCCTTCGTCGTGCTGTTCACGCTGATCTTCTTCCTCTACGGCGGCCGCGGCATCTGGCAGTTCACCGTCAAGTTCTTCCCCAGCGACGTGCGGGCCCGGGTGCATGCCGCCGGCGTCGCGGGCTTCGAGTCGCTGATCGGGTACGTCCGGGCCACCTTCCTGGTGGCGCTGGTCGACGCCGTCGGAATCGGCGTCGGCTTGGCGATCATGGAGGTGCCGTTGGCGTTGCCGCTGGCCTCCCTGGTGTTCCTGGGCGCCTTCGTCCCGCTGGTCGGCGCCGTGCTCACCGGACTGCTGGCGGTGCTCGTCGCGCTGATAGCCAAGGGCTGGATCTATGCCCTGGTCACGCTGGGGCTGATCATCGCGGTCAACCAGCTGGAAGCCCATGTGCTGCAACCGTTGGTGATGGGCCGCGCGGTGTCGATCCACCCGCTGGCGGTGGTGCTGGGAATCTCCACCGGAGGGATCCTGGCCGGCATCGTCGGCGCGCTGCTGGCGGTACCGATGATCGCCTTCATCGACCGGGCGGTGCGGGTGCTGATCGGCTCGACCGATGCCGGGCCGTCTGATGGCGGCTTGATCGAAATGGAAGCCGACGAGGTCAGTACCGGCCCTCCCGACGCAGCAACTCAGCAGCACTGAGGCCACCGGCGGCGCCGCGGCGCTGCGGGTTGTCGCCGGGCTGCTCGCCGGGAGCGGTGAGCTTCTCGGTCGCCGGGTTATCGGGGTCGGCGGAGTTCGCCGGTTGCGCCGATTTGCCCTGGGAACCCTGAACCGGGATGGCGGTGGTGGCGGGCTCGGCGTCCCCGGCGTCCCCGGCGGCCCCGGTGTCCTTGGCGTTCCTGGGGGGCACCGGCAGCGCACGGGTGCGCTCGTCGGACGGCTGCGGGTCCCTGGCCTCCGGGGCGTCCTGCCGGCCACGCGGGCGCGGTGACCCCTCACGCCCGCCGCGCAGTTCGCCCAGCCACGACTCGATCTCGCGATCCGGGCCGGCCGAGTCTTTGCCCGGCGCCTCCACCCGCTCGGTCACCGCGTCGGCCGCCGAGAGCCGAGTGGTCGGCGCCTCGGGGGGACCGGCGTTGATCCGGTTGGTCCGGGCGCCCGACGGATCGCCGGTGACCGGCCGGGTCGGCAGCTGCTCGGCGGCTCGCGAGCGGGCCTGCGCGGAGCCGCCCGGGGCGGGGTGGGTGGGGTCGTGCGCCGGGCGCGGAGCGGCGACGAAGTTCGCCGGGGACGCCGCCGCCGGTGCCGGCGCGGTGCGGCGGGGCACCACCCGCTTGCGCTCGTCGGGCAACCGGATCTCGCCCAGCCCGATCCGGTTCTGCAGCCGCTTCATCCAGCGCGGCGCCCACCAGCAGTCGTCGCCGAGCAGCTTCATCACCGACGGCACCAGGAACATCCGGACCACGGTGGCATCGAGCAGCAGCGCCGCCATCAGGCCGAACGCCAGGTACTTCATCATCACCAGGTCGGAGAACACGAACGATGCGGCAACCACCGCCAGGATCAGTGCGGCCGCGGTAATAAGCCGGCCGGTGGTCGCTGTGCCGATCCGGATCGCCTCGGTGGTGGACATCCCGGATTCCCGTGCCTCCACCATCCGGGAGACCAGGAATACCTCGTAGTCGGTGGCCAGACCCCAGCCCACCGCAACGACCAGCGCGATCACCACCACCATCAGGGGCGTGGGGGTGAAGTTCAGCAGCTCTGCGCCGTGCCCGTCGACGAACATCCAGGTCAAGATGCCCATCGTCGACCCGATGGTCAGCGCGCTCATCACCGCCGCCTTCAACGGCAGCACCAATGAGCCGAATGCCAAGAACATCAGCAGCGTCGTGGTGATCAGCAGGATCACCAGCATCAGCGGTCCCTTGTCGACCATCGCGTGGATGCTGTCCTGCTCGAGCGCGGGGGTGCCGCCGACCAGCACCTCCAGGCCCTTGGGTGTGCTCAGTGAACGCAGCGCCTTGATCTTCTGCGCGGCGTCGTTGCGGTTGACCAGGCCGTTCTCGATCACCCGGACGGACGGATCCTTGGAGGCGCCGGGCAGGTAGGGGCGCTCCTTCCACATCTCGGCCGGATCGTCGTCGGGGACCACGAAGCCGTTGATCGACATCGCCCGGTTGCGGATGTCGGCAACCTGCTGGTCGGTGACCGGTTTGTCGCTGTCGCTCTTGATCACCAGCGTCAGCTTCTCGGTACGGAAGCCGGGGAAGATGTCGTCGAAGTGCTCTTGGGCCACCCGGGCGGTGTTGTCCGGCGGCAGATACTTCTCGCTCATCCCACCGAACGACAGTTTCCCCAGCGGGATGATCAGCAGGATCATCGCGACCACGATCGGGATCGCGAACGCCAGTGGCCGCTGCATCACGAAGTTGACCAGCTTGCCCCAGAACCCGGCCTCGACCTCCTCACGGGTCTTGGTCTTCTGGGTCTTCTCGGCGAACCAGCCGATGATGCGGTTGGCGAACTCCCAGTCGCGCAGGAACGGAATCCGGTACAGGGTGCGGACCCCGAGCGCGTCCACGTTGGTGCCCAGCACGCCCAGAATGGCCGGCAGCAGCGTGATCGACAGCAGCGCCGCCAGGCCCACCGAGGCGAAGAACGCATACGTCAGCGAGTGCACGAAACCCTGCGGCAGGACCAGCAGGCTGGCGCACGAGACCATGATCAGCACGGCCGAGAACACCACGGTGCGCCCGGCGGTCATCACCGAGCGCCGGACCGCTGCCTCGGTGTCGTAGCCCTCGGCTATCTCCTCGCGGAACCGGCTCACCACGAACAGGCCGTAGTCGATCGCGATACCCAGGCCGATCAGTGAGACCACCGGTTGGGCGAAGAAATGCACCGGCCCGAAGTGGGTGGTGACCTGCAGGATGCCCATCGCCCCGGCAATACTCAGCCCACCGACGATGACCGGCAGGCTGGCGGCGATCACCCCGCCGAAAACGAAGAACAGCACCACCGCCACCAGCGGCAGCGCCAGCACCTCCATTCGCTGCTGGTCGCTGGCGATGGTGCCGGTCAGGGCGTTGGCGATCGGTTGCAGACCGCCCAATTCGACTTTGCCGCCGTCGAGTTCCTGTAGATCCGGTTCGGCGGCCTGGTAGTTCTTGAGGATGGTGTCGTCGTCGTCACCTTTGAGCTGGATCGAGGCGAACGCATGCTTCTTGTCCGGGTCGGCCATGTTGGCCAGCGCTTCGGGATTGGTGAAGTAGCCGACCCAGCTCATGATCTCGTCGGGGTGGTCTTCTTTGACCTTGTTGAGCTGTTTCTTGATCCCGTCGAACCACCGCTTGTCGTCGACCGTCTCGCCTTTGGGGGCGGTGAAGACCGCCACCACATGGCTGGTGCGGTCCCGGCCGTAGACCTCGTCGCCGAGCACCGACGCTTGAACCGACTGACTCCCGTCGTCGTAGAAGCCGCTCTGGGTGACGTGGTCGCCCAGACTCATGCCGTACACGCCGCCGCCCAAGCAGAGCGCCACCATCACGCCGATTACGATGAACCGGTAGCGGTATACAGTTCGACCCCACCAGGCGAACACCTATACGCTCCTCACTAAAGTCTGTTGAGTCATCTTTGGCGACCCGCGCGTCCCTCTTCAGGCTCTCCAGTTATCACTCTCGCGAGGCCAGCAGCGAACTCAGCGGCCGGAACGGCTGCAGCCACGCTCCCTGCTCCGGCAGCGAATCCAGGCTGATCCGCGGCAGCCGCTCCCGGAACACACCAGGGATGTCTTCCAGGTCGACGAACTCCAAGGTATCCGAGGCTAGCGCCCAGCTGGCATGTTCGCGAAATCCGAGCACTTGAACAGCTATGCCGAGCTTGCAGAGTTCCTCCAGCGGCTCCCGGAACGCCTGACCGTCGGCGGAGGCCACCGCGACCGCCACCAAGCCCTGTTCCTTCCGCAGGGCGATGTGTTCGAGCATGTCGGAGTCGACATCGCTGTCTTCGTCGATCTTCGGTTTGGCGAAGACCGCGAAACCCACGTTACGCAACGCCTCCACCCACGGCCGGACGACGTCGGCGCTGCCGGGGGCGATGTTGGTGAACACGGTGGCCTCCGGCTCGACCGGGACCTGCGGGTGGTTCGCCGAGATCTCGGCGGTGCGGCTCAGCAGCCAGCGGCCCAGCGCGTCGAACCGGGGCCGCTCCACCCCGGTCGGGCGCCGGCCCAGGATCGCGCCCAGACCCATGTCCAGGTTCGGGGCGTCCCACACCAGCAGCACCCGGCGGGCCGCCGATTCGTCGGTGGGCGGGTCGGCAAGCGCCTCCGCGCCCGCCGGCGGCTGCCCGGGCGAGACATCGGCGGGTGGTCCGACGTCGGTGGTGGTCATCGAGGCTTTTCCCAGAGCAACTCGGTGATGGCGCTGCCCGCGTCGCGGCCCTTCGCCTCGTATTTGGTGGTCGGGCGGGCCACCGAGATCGGTAAGCCGGCGCACTCGGTGGGGTCCGGGAGCCGGCGCAGGCCCGGCTCGCCGTCGCCGGACTCGGCGATCTGTTCGGCGTAGCCGGCGTGGTCGGTCGCCGCGTGCAGCACTCCGCCCGGCTGCAGCCGATCGGCGATCAACGCCATGGTGGCCGGCTGCAGCAGCCGGCGCTTGTGGTGCCGCGCCTTGGGCCACGGATCGGGAAAGAACACCCGTACCCCGATCAGCGACGACGGCGCGATCAGGTGCTCCAGCACGTCGAGGCCGTCACCGCGCAGCAACCGGATGTTGCGCAGCTGCTCGCGCTCGATCGCGCACAGCAACTGCGCCAGCCCGCGCTCGTAGACCTCGACGGCGATCACGTCCAGATCCGGTTCGGCCTGGGCCATCGCGACCGTCGACGTGCCGGCCCCGCAGCCGATCTCGAGCACCACCGGGGCGTCGCGGCCGAACCAACGGCCGGTGTCGAGCGGATCGGTGCGCCCGGGCCGCTCCGGCGGCACCACATCGGCGCCCAGCTCGGGCCAGAGCCGCTCCCAGGTCTGCCGCTGGCCGGCCGACAGCGCGGAGTGCCGGTAGCGGACGCTGAAGTTGCGGGCACGGCGCGGCGGCGGGGCGTCGGTGTCAGCGCCGACGGGGACGTCAGAGGGTGTCTCGACGTCACGCTGCGCATGCATGGAGTCCATGGTGGCTCATGGATACAGCTGTACCCACGGCGCGGTCCACATTGATACCCAACAGTTGCCTAGTGCAGGTCACGGTGACTCGCATCCCGGCGGCGCAACTGAGACCATGGCCTGGTTGGTGCGGGCCGATTGCACGGTGCGGGAGGCATGGTCGTGACACAGGGGCACCGGCTCTTCGTCGATGAGCTGACCCGGTTGGCTGCCGAG
>CAYNJD010000066.1:0-12973 GCA_964397355.1 uncultured Mycobacterium sp.
GCCAGCAGGCCAACCACCTGATCTCGGCACTGATCTCCGCAGGCGCCATCGACATCGGCGTCGCCTGCGGCATCGAGGCGATGAGCCGGGTGGGGCTCGGGGAGAACGGTGGCGGCGCCCGCGCGGCGTCGTGGGACATCGACATGCCCGACCAGTTCACCGCCGCGGAGCGGATCGCGAAACGGCGCGGCATCACCCGCGCCGACATCGACGCGTTCGGCGTGCGCTCCCAGCAGCTGGCCGCCCAGGCCTGGGCCGAGGGCCGGTTCGACCGGGAGATCTCCCCGATCGAGGCACCGGTGATCGACGAGAACAAGCAACCCACCGCTGAGCTGAACATGGTCAGCCGTGACCAGGGCCTGCGCGAGACCACCCTCGAGGGCCTGCAGAAGCTCAACCCGGTGCTCGAGGGCGGCATCCACACCGCCGGCAGCTCCTCGCAGATCTCCGACGGCGCGGCCGCGGTGCTGTGGATGGACGAGGCCAAGGCCAAATCGCTGGGCCTCAAGCCGCGGGCCCGCATCGTCAGCCAGGCCAACGTCGGCGCCGAGACCTACTACCACCTGGACGGTCCGGTGCAGTCCACCGCGAAGGTGCTGGAGAAGGCCGGCATGAAGATCGGCGACATCGACCTGGTCGAGATCAACGAGGCGTTCGCCTCGGTGGTGCTGTCGTGGGCCTCGGTGCACAACCCGGACATGGACCGTGTCAACGTCAACGGCGGGGCGATCGCGCTGGGCCACCCGGTGGGCTCCACCGGCAGCCGGTTGATCACCACCGCGCTGCATGAGCTCGAGCGCACCGACTCCTCGACGGCGCTGATCACCATGTGCGCCGGCGGTGCGCTGTCGACCGGCACCATCATCGAGCGCATCTAGTGGCCCCGGTGTCAGAAGCCGACCGCATCGCGGCGGCCCAGGCCTACATCGACGCGCTGGTCAGCCATGACGCCTCCGCGGTCCGGTTCTCCCCCGACTGTGTCCGCATCGAAGTCGGGCTCAAGACCGGATTCTCGGGGAATCACTTGCGCCGCAGCCTGAACCGGGGACCGCAGTTCCGGTTGATCGCAGCGGCCACCGTTCCCGAGTACAGCATCGACGGCGACGAGGTGCGGGCGGTCTACGACATCGTCACCAAGCCGTCGCTGTTCGGAATGCGGGTGTGCTCCCACGTCGACGAGGTGTTCGTGATCCCCGCCGACAGCCCGGACGGCACCGCCACCATCCACCACATCCGGGCCGGGATCAAACCGTTCGTGCAACGTTAGGGTGATTGCGTGGAAACGCCAGAAAAGCCGAAGTCACTCGACTCGCCGGTCACCGGCAGCATCATCAAGTGGATGTCGCGGGCCAACACCTGGGCCTACAAGGCCACCGGTGGCCGGGTCGGCGGCAAATGGCGGCTGGGCAGCAAGCGTTTCGGCGACGACGTCCCCGACGTCGGCATCCTCACCACCACCGGACGCAAGACCGGGCAGCCGCGTGAGTCCCCGTTGCTGTTTCTGCGGGAAGGCGACCGGGTGATCCTGGTGGCGTCGCAGGGCGGGCGTGCCACCAACCCGATGTGGTACCTGAACCTGAAGGCCAACCCACAGGTGTCGTTCCGGATCCGCAACGAAGTGTTGACGCTGCGCGCCCGCGACGCCAGCGAATCCGAGCGGGCGGACTACTGGCCGAAGCTCGACGCGATGTACCCCGACTTCGTCAACTACCGCGCCTGGACCGACCGGGAGATCCCGATCGTCATCTGCGAGCCGTAGCCGCCATCAGAGCGCTGAGGCGCCGAACGTGTAACTACTGCGAGATCCTGCCGGGATTTTCGCAGCCAGTACACGTTCGGCGCGGGGCGGCGGGCGGTCAGGCCCCGTACACCGGCACCGGCTTCCGCGACTTCGCTAGCAGGTCGGTGACGACCGGCCCCAGCTCGGCCGGGTCCCACTTGGCGCCCTTGTCGATCTCGGGGCCGTGCGCCCAGCCTTCGGCGACGCGGATCTTGCCGCCCTCGACCTCGAACACCTTGCCGGTCACGTCCTTGGATTCCACACTGCCCAGCCACACCACCAACGGGCTGACGTTCTCCGGGGCCATCGCGTCGAAAGCCTGATCCTGGGTGTTCATCATGTCGGCGAAGACGGTCTCGGTCATCCGGGTGCGCGCCGAGGGGGCGATCGCGTTGACGGTCACCCCGTAGCGGCCCATCTCGGCCGAGGCCACCAGGGTCATCGCGGCGATACCGGCCTTGGCAGCGCTGTAGTTGGCCTGCCCGACGCTGCCCTGCAGGCCGGCGCCGGAGCTGGTGTTGATGATGCGGGCGTCAACGGCCTCACCGGCCTTGGACTTGGCCCGCCAGTAGGCGCCGGCGTGGCGCATGGTGGCGAAGTGGCCCTTGAGGTGCACCGCGACGACCGCGTCGAACTCCTCTTCACTGGTGTTGGCGAACATCCGGTCCCGCACGATGCCGGCGTTGTTGACCAGCACGTCCAGCCCGCCGAAGTGCTCGACGGCGGTCTGGATCAGCTGCTCCGCCTGGGCCCAATCGGCCACGTTGGAGCCGTTGGCGACGGCCTCCCCACCGGCGGCGACGATCTCGTCGACCACGCCCTGGGCGGCGCTGCCGCCGCCGGCCGGTGAGCCGTCCAGGCCGACACCGATGTCGTTGACCACCACCCGGGCGCCCTCGGCGGCGAAGGCCAGCGCGTGCGCCCGCCCGATTCCGCCGCCCGCTCCGGTGACGATGACCACGCGGCCGTCGAGAAGTCCCATGTTGTTGTCTCCCTTATCCGTTGGCTATTTGTTGGCGCTCGAAGCATCGAGGTAGGCCGGCGGCTCACCGCCGCCGTGAGCTTCCAGACTGGCGCCGCTGATGTAGGACGCCGCGTCCGAAGACAGGAATGCCGCCGCCCAGCCGATATCGGCGGGCTTGGCGAGCCGGCCCAGTGGCACGGTGGCGGCCACCGCCGCGACCGACTCGGCGTCGCCGTAGAACAGTTCCGACTGCTCGGTCTCGACCATGCCGACCACCACCGAGTTCACCCGCACCTTGGGCGCCCACTCGACGGCCAGGGTGGCGGTCAGGTTGTCCACGCCGGCCTTGGCCGCGCTGTAGGCCGCGGTGCCCGGTGACGGCCGGTGGCCGCTGACACTGGTGATGTTGACGATCGATCCACCGGTGTCCTGGGTCTGCATCACCGCGTTGGCGTGCTGGGCGACCAGCAGCGGCGCCAGCAGGTTCAGCTCAATGATCTTGCGGCTGAAGTTGGCCGAGGCCTCGGCGGCCAGCGCGTGCGGTGAGCCGCCGGCGTTGTTGACCACCGTGTCGATACGCCCGTGGCGGGCGACGATCGCCTCGACCAGCCCGCGGACCGCGTCGTCGTCGCGCACGTCGCAGGCGTGGAACTCATAGGGCAGGCCGTCCACCGGGCGGCGCGCGCAGGTGACCACCGTCGCACCCTGAGCTGCGAAGACGGCGCTGATACCCGCGCCGACGCCGCGCACCCCACCGGTCACCAGAACCACCTTGCCGGTCAATCCGAGCGAGATCGGCGAGGGACTTGGATCAGACATTGTGCTAGCGTACCAAGCAAGTGCTTGCTTAGGCAGCTCAGGTAGCCAAGACCCTCCGAAACGGAAGTCCGCCAATGCCGATCACGTCCAAAATCGTCGAACCGGGCATCGTCACGGTCACCGTCGACTACCCCCCGGTCAACGCCCTGCCCTCACGGGCCTGGTTCGAGCTCGGCGACGTCATCACCGCCGCCGGCGCGGACATGTCCACCCACGCGGTGATCCTGCGGGCGGAGGGCCGCGGCTTCAACGCCGGCGTCGACATCAAGGAGATGCAGAACACCGAGGGCTTCACCGCGCTGATCGACGCCAACCGCGGCTGCTTCGCCGCGTTCAAGGCCGTCTACGAGTGCGCGGTGCCGGTGATCGCCGCGGTCAACGGCTTCTGCGTAGGCGGCGGGATCGGCCTGGTCGGCAACGCCGATGTGATCGTGGCCTCCGACGACGCCAAGTTCGGCCTGC
Source organism: uncultured Mycobacterium sp. (assembly GCA_964397355.1). Taxonomy (GTDB): domain Bacteria; phylum Actinomycetota; class Actinomycetes; order Mycobacteriales; family Mycobacteriaceae; genus Mycobacterium. Next base: position 4,026 of record CAYNJD010000066.1, read on the forward strand.
CGGAGGTGGAGCGCGGCGCGCTGGGCGCGGCCACCCACCTGTCCCGGCTGGTGCCGCAGCACATGATGCGCCGGCTGTTCTACACCGCGGCCACCGTGGACGCGGCCGCCCTGCACAGCTACGGCTCGGTACACGAGGTGGTGCCGCGCGCCGAGCTCGACGAGGCCGCGTTGCGGGTGGCCCGCGACATCGCGTCCAAGGACACCCGGGTGATCCGGGCGGCCAAGGAGGCGCTGAACCTGATCGACGTGCAGAAGGTGAATTCCAGCTACCGCATGGAGCAGGGCTTCACCTTCGAGCTCAACCTCGCCGGGGTTGCCGACGAGCACCGCGACGCGTTCGCCGGCACCGAGAAAGGGAAGAAGGCGTGAGTGCGCCGATGACGATGCGGAGCGCAGCGACGAGGAGAAATGGCGCCAAATGACTAAGCTGACCACTCTCGACGACGCGGTCGCCGAGCTGCGTGACGGTATGACGATCGGCATCGGCGGCTGGGGATCCCGCCGCAAGCCGATGGCGTTCGTGCGCGCCATGCTGCGCACCGACGTGAAGGACCTGACCGTGGTGACCTACGGCGGCCCGGACCTGGGGCTGCTGTGCTCGGCGGGCAAGGTGCGGCGGGCCTACTACGGTTTCGTCTCGCTGGACTCCCCGCCGTTCTACGACCCGTGGTTCGCGCGTGCCCGCACCAGCGGGGCGATCGAGGCCCGTGAAATGGACGAGGGCATGCTGCGCTGCGGGCTGCAGGCCGCCGCGCAGCGGCTGCCCTTCCTGCCGATCCGGGCCGGGCTGGGCAGCTCGGTGGTCGACTTCTGGGAGGGTGAGCTCAAGACCGTCACCTCCCCGTACCCCACGGACGGTGCCCACGAGACGCTGATCGCGATGCCGGCGCTGAACCTGGACGCGGCGTTCGTGCACATGAACCTCGGTGATGAGCGGGGCAACGCCGCCTACACCGGCATCGACCCGTATTTCGATGACCTGTTCTTGATGTCGGCGCAGCGCCGGTTCCTGTCGGTGGAAAAGGTCGTGCCCACCGAGGAGCTGATCTCGGCGACGTCGCCGCAGACCCAGGTGATCAACCGGATGATGGTGGACAAGGTGGTGGAGGCGCCGGGCGGTGCCCACTTCACCATCGGCGCAGCCGATTACGGACGTGACGAGAAGTTCCAGCGGCACTACGCCGAGGCCGCCCGCTCCGACGAGACCTGGGCGGAGTTCAAGGCCACCTACCTGTCCGGGAGCGAAGACGACTACCAGGCTGCGGTGAAGAAGTTCGGAGCGGAGGCCCAAGCATGACCGATTCACCTACTCGCGCCGAGATCTGTGCCGTCGCCTGCGCCGAGCTGTTCCGCGACGCCGGCGAGATCATGGCCTCACCCATGGCCACGGTGCCCTCGGTCGGCGCCCGGCTCGCCCGGCTGACCTTCTCCCCCGACCTGGTGCTCACCGACGGCGAGGCCCGCATCCTGGCCGACACCCCGGCGATCGGCAAGGTCGGGGCGCTGGAAGGCTGGATGCCGTTCAACCGGGTCTTCGAAACCCTGTCGTGGGGCCGTCGCCATGTGATCATGGGCGCCAACCAGATCGACCGCTACGGCAACCAGAATCTGTCGGCGTTCGGTCCGCTGCAGCAGCCGACCCGGCAGATGTTCGGGGTGCGCGGCGCACCCGGCAACACCATCAACCACACCACCAGCTACTGGGTCGGCAACCACTCGGCCCGGGTGTTCTGCGAAGCGGTCGACGTGGTCTCCGGCATCGGCTACGACAAGGTGGACCCGGCCAATCCGGCGTTCCGGTTCTTCAACCTGGGCGGCGTGGTGACCAACCTCGGGGTATTCGATTTCGGCGGGCCGGATCACCAGATGCGCGCGGTCTCGCTGCACCCGGGCGTGACCGCCGGCGAGGTCGCCGAGAACACCTCCTTCGAGGTGCACGGGCTGGCCGACGCCGCCGAGACCCGGTTGCCGGAGCCCGAGGAGTTGCAGCTGATCCGCGAGGTCATCGACCCCAAGTCATTGCGGGACAAGGAAGTCCGGGCGTGAGCCGGCTCAAGACCCCGCTGACCGAATTGGTCGGCATCGAACACCCGGTGGTGCAGACCGGGATGGGCTGGGTGGCTGGCGCCCGATTGGTCTCGGCCACCGCCAACGCCGGCGGGCTGGGCATCCTGGCCTCGGCGACCATGACCATCGACGAGCTGGCGACCGCGATTTCGAAGGTCAAGGCCGCCACCGACAAGCCGTTCGGCGTCAACATCCGCGCCGACGCCTCCGACGCCGGCGACCGGGTGGATCTGATGATCCGCGAAGGGGTGAAGGTGGCGTCGTTCGCGCTGGCGCCCAAGGCCGAGCTGATCGCCAAACTCAAAGAGGCGGGCTCGGTGGTGATTCCGTCCGTCGGCGCGGCCAAACACGCCAAGAAGGTGGCGTCCTGGGGCGCCGACGCGGTGATCGTGCAGGGTGGCGAGGGCGGCGGGCACACCGGCCCGGTGGCCACCACACTGCTGCTGCCGTCGGTGTTGGACGCCGTCGCGGGCACCGGGGTGCAGGTGATCGCCGCCGGTGGTTTCTTCGACGGCCGCGGCCTGGCCGCCGCACTGTCCTACGGCGCGACCGGGGTGGCGATGGGAACCCGTTTCCTGCTGACCAGCGACTCGACCGTGCCGGATGCGGTCAAACAGCGCTACCTGGCCGCCGGGCTGGACGGCACCGTGGTGTCCACCCGGGTCGACGGCATGCCGCACCGGGTGCTGCGCACCGAGCTGGTGAACAAGCTCGAGAGCGGCTCGCGGGCACGCGGTTTCAGCGCCGCGATCCGCAACGCGGCGAAGTTCAAGAAGATGTCGCAGATGAGCTGGCCCACCATGGTCCGCGACGGGCTGGCGATGCGCCACGGCAAGGAACTCACCTGGTCGCAGGTGCTGATGGCGGCCAACACCCCGATGCTTTTGAAGGCGGGCCTGGTAGAGGGCAACACCGACGCCGGGGTGCTGGCCTCAGGCCAGGTGGCCGGCATCCTCGCCGACCTGCCGTCGTGCGCGGAACTGATCACCTCGATCGTCGACGAGGCTGTCGAGCACCTGCGGGCGGCTTCGTCCCTGGTCACCTAATCCCGAGACGGAATCTCACGACGCGACACGCGGGGGCGCCGTCGCGAGATTCCACCTCGGGCACCGACCGGGCCAACCAGCGGCGTACATCGCGTCTTCCACCCGGCCGATCAGCGTTGCCTTCCGGTAGCGCAGCAACTCCGCGCTGACCCGGATGATCACCCAACCCTGCTCGGCCAGCGCCACCTGACGGTCGATATCGCGCTGCCGCTGTTTCGGGTCGGTCCAATGCTGCGGGCCGTCATATTCGATGCCGACCTTCAGTTCCCGATATCCCATGTCGACCCGGCCCACGAACCCGCCGTATTCGTCGCGGACTTCGATCTGAGTCTGCGGCCACGGTAGTCCGGCGTCGATCAACGCCAACCGGGTGCGGCTCTCTTGGTGCGATTCCGCTCCGCTGTCCACCAGCGGCAGTACTCGCCGCAACCGGTTCAGGTCACGTGCGCCGGGATGTGCGGCGATGACGGCTTCGACGTCGGCTGCCCCGATACCGGTGGTATTGGCCAGTGCGTCGAGCCGCTGCACGCCGGCCAGCCGCGACCGCGTTCGCCGTCCGATGTCGAAGGCGGTGCGGGCCGGGCTGGTGACCGCGATTCCGTCGACGCGCGTCACCTCGTCGGACGTCAGTGCGTCGTTGTGCACCACTAGCTTCGGCGGTGTCTTATGATTGCCGTACACCAACTCGGCGTCCAGGTCCCGGCTCACCCATTTGGCGCCCAGCTGCGCCGCGGCGGAGTTACCCGCGACCACTGCACGCCGCCGCGACCATAGCCACGCCGCCACCGCTCGCTGTCGCGCACTCAGCGAGATGCCCCACGGCACATAGACACCGGGATAGACCGGCTGGTACAGCGTCCGCATCACCCGCTCGGGAATCGCCTTGACGGCCAACACCTCAGCACTCAGGAACGGCCAATCCAATTCGCCCACAGCCGAAGCGTGTCAGTCGGCGATAATCGGTGCCGACACTTATCCACAGGCCCGAGACGGAATCTCACGACGCGACACGCGGGGGCACCGTCGTGAGATTCCACCTCGGCGCGATGGGCGCGATGGGCGCGACGGTCGCGACGGGCGCGACGGGCGCGACGGTCGCGATGGGCGCGACGGGCGCGACGGTCGCGATGGTTAAGCCTCCACCACCATCAGGGTGTGCCCGGTCGGGTCACGGAACCAGAACATCGGCGGGACGGGCTCACCCATCCGGGCCACCTGCGCGTCGACGTCGACTCCGAGCTCGCGCATCGCAGCGTGGGTGGCGTCGATGTCATTGGTGGTCAGCGTGATACCGGTTTGCGTCGGCACCACCGGCGGGCCGTCAGGCTGCGGCGGGGCCAGCGCGATCCCGGTCGAACCGTCGGGCGGGTACACCTCGATCCAGCGGTAGCCGCCGCCGAACTCCTCATCGGTGCGCTTCTCGAAGCCGAGCGACTCGTAGAACGCGACCGCCTTGTCCTGCTCGGGCGTCGGCACGCATACCAGGCTGATCGTGGTCAGGCCGGTCTTGGTGGTGGTCATGATGCTCCTTTTCTGTGTTGGGACACTGCAATTAGCCGCCGTAGGTACGGGCGATCTCCTGTGAGCTCGCCCAACGGCTGTAGGTGGGTTGCTGCGGCCACCCGTCGGGTGAGTCCTGCCACTCCTCCTGCCTCCCGTAGGGCAGCACGTCGATCAACGCGAACGTGTGGCTGAGCTGTTCGACTCCGCGCCCGGTGGTGTGCCAGGTGTGGTAGACGGTATCGCCCGAGCGCAGAAAGACATTCACCGCGAATCCGCCGCCGGCCGGGGCGCCCACATCGGCGCCGAACGAGCTGCCGGCGCTGCTGTACCACGTCATCCGGTTGCCCACCCGCCGCTTGTAGGCGATCGCTTCGTCGATAGGTCCCTGGGTGACGATGATGAACCGCGCATCGTAGCCGGCCAGGAAATCCAGCCGGGTGAACTGCGAGGTGTACCCGGTGCAGCCCGGACATTGCCATTCCTCGCCCGGAAACCACATGTGGTGGTAGACGATCAACTGCCGCCTGCCGTCGAACACGTCGGCCAGCCCGACCGGGCCGTGCTCACCTTCGAGCACGTAGTCGGCCATGGCGACCATCGGCAGGCGGCGACGCTGCGCGGCGATCGCGTCGAGTTCGCGCGTGGCCGCCTTCTCGCGGGTCCGCAGGGTGTCCAGCTCACGCTGCCAGGCCGCCCGGTCCACCACCGGCGGCAGTCCCGAAGTCGTCGACATGAAAACCCCCTACTGGTATGTGTACGCCGTCCACATTGGTTATGTTGACACCGTACACTTCGATTCGAGGGGGTTGTCAAGGGTTGGCTGGCACAAAGTCCGGTTACCACCACGGCGATCTGTGCGCGGCACTGATCGACGCCGGTTTGCAGCTCACCCGGGCCGGCGGGCCGGAGGCGCTGACCGTCCGGGAGGCGACCCGGCGCGCCGGGGTGTCCCCCAACGCCGCCTACCGCCACTTCGCCGACCGCGATGCGCTGTTGAGCGCGGTCTCGCTGGCCATCCAGGACCGGATGGCCGAACGCATGCTCAAGCCGGTGAGTCGACGGGGTTCAGCCCATAACCGGGCGCGCAATCAACTGCGCGCGGTCGGCCTCGGCTACATCGAGTTCGCCCTGGACGAGCCGGGGTGGTTCGCGGTGGCGTTCTTCGGTTCCGACCCGGTCGGCGATGAGCGAATCCCACCCCCGTTTCGGGCATTGGTCGACGGACTCGATGCCATGGTGGAAGCCGGTGTGCTGCAACCGGACCGGCGCGCCGGCGCGGAATGGCCGTGCTGGTCGGCGGTACACGGATTCGCCGAACTGGCACTGCGCGGGCCGCTGCGCGGCACCCGCCGCCGCGAATTGGATGCGCTGGCGCGACGGACTGTCGACGACATCATCTCCGGGCTGGTGCACTGACCCCGGACTTCGTCTCCGGCAGACAAGAACCCTTCCGCGGTTGGTCGTTCGGCGACGAAGCCAGGCCGGACGCGCGCTGGATAACGTGCGGCGACCAGTTACGCGATTCCGCTGTTGCGGGGGAAGTGAGCACATCATGAGCGGCGTCATCAGCGCCTACGCGACCATCGTCGTCTTCGTCCTATTGACCCTGCTGCCGCTGTGGATCCCGGTCGGGGTCACGGTCGCGCCGGCGATCGCCAAGCGGATTCGGCGGTTCCGCCGGACAACGGCGCCGCTGTCCCCCTCAGCCGGTCGGGGCGGCGACGCGCAGCCCGTTTCCGACCGCTAGCACGAACGACGTCAGGTCGTTCGCGAGGTCGTCGATCGACCGAGGCGGATCGGCGTCGTGCAGGAAGTCGGCGACGGTCTCGAACACACCCCCGACGGTGGCCACCGCCATCATCCGGTAGTCGACGTCCTGGCCGGCCTGCGCCTTGCTGCGCCAGAACGACTCGAGGAAGTTCGCGGCCCAGCCGCGGTTCTCCCGCCGCTGCGCCTCGATCCGCGGGGAGATACCGGTGCACTCCCGGAACGCCACCACCGCCACCCGGGGGTCATCGACCAGCGCATGCGTGAATGCGGCGACAACCCGACGTACGGTCGCATCTTCGGTCTCGTCCGGAGCGGTCCGCCGCAACTCCCCCTCGACTTGCGCCTCGATGCGTTCGGCCATCTCGTGCATCAGCGCCAGGAAGCAATCTTCCTTGCTGTCGAACAATTCGTAGAATGCCTTGTTGCCGACATAGGCGGTCTGGCAGATCTGTTCGATCGACGTGTTGACATAGCCGTCCTGCGCGAACAGATCGAACGCGGCAGTCAGGAGTTGGTCGCGGCGCTGCGCACGCCGCTGGTCGGCATCAAGTCCGCGAATCCTGCGTCCCCCTGGTGCCGACGGCGTCGTCACTCCACCCATGAGGCAGAAGTTTAGTCGCCGATTCGCTCGATGATGGTGACGTTGGCCGTACCGCCGCCCTCACACATGGTCTGCAACCCGTACCGGCCACCGGTGCGCTCCAGCTCGTGCAGCATTGTGGTGAACAACTTTGCACCTGTAGCGCCCAGTGGGTGACCTAAAGCGATTGCTCCTCCGTTGGGGTTGACTTTGGCCGGGTCGATCGGGAACTCCTTCATCCAGGCCTGCACCACCGGCGCGAACGCCTCGTTGATCTCGACGACGTCGATGTCCTCGATGCCCAACCCGGTCTTGTCCAGCGCGTAGCGGGTGGCCGGGATCGGGCCGGTCAGCATGAACACCGGGTCGTCGCCCCGGGCGCTGATGTGGTGGATCCGGGCACGCGGCTGCAGGCCGTGGTCCTTGACGGCCTGCTCGGAGGCCAGCAGTACCGCGCTGGCACCGTCGGAGATCTGGCTGGCCAGTGCGGCGGTGAGCCGGCCGCCCTCGACCAGCGGCTTGAGTCCGGCCATCTTCTCCAGCGTCGATTCCCGCGGGCCCTCATCGACGCGGAACTGCGCGCCGTCGACGTCGACTGCAATGATCTCCTTGTCGAAGCGGCCCTCACGGATCGCGGTGAACGCGCGCTCGTGGCTCTGCAGCGCGAAGCGCTCCATCTCCTCGCGGGACAGGTCCCACTTCTCGGCGATCATCTCCGCGCCCCGGAACTGTGAGATCTCCTGGTCGCCATAACGTTCCAGCCACTTCTTGGATTCGTTGGTCGGCGAGGTGAAGCCGAACTGCTCGCCGACGATCATCGCCGACGAGATCGGAATCCAGCTCATGTTCTGCATCCCGCCGGCCAGGATCAGGTCCGCGGTGCGCGACATGATGGCCTGCGCGCCGAACGAGATCGCCTGCTGGCTGGAGCCGCACTGCCGGTCGACGGTCACCCCGGGAACGCCTTCGGGGTAGCCGGCGGCCAGCCACGCCAGCCGGCCGATGTTGCCGGCCTGCCCGCCGATCGCGTCCACACAGCCCACGATCACGTCGTCGATGGCCGCGGGGTCGACTCCGACCCGGTCCAGGATCCCGCGAAACGCCAACGCGCCCAAGTCGACCGGATGCACACCGGCCAGCGACCCGTTGCGCTTGCCGACCGCGGTGCGGGCCGCGTCGATGACATAAGCCTGCGAAATGTGAGCGATTTCAGACATCTGATCTTCCTTCTTTGGTTATCCCACCCAGCACGATGGCGAGGTATTGTCTGCCGACCTGTTCGGCGGTGAGCGGTCCGCCCGGTTGGTACCAGCGCACCGACACCCAGGTGGTGTCGCGGATGAAACGGTAAACGAGGTCGACGTCGAGGTCGGGCCGGAAGCAACCCGCCTCCACGCCCTGCGCCAGCACGTCGATCCACATCTTGCGCTGCTGCCGATTGCGCTCGTCGACGTAGGCGAAGCGCTCCTGCGACGACAGCCGTTTGGCTTCGTCCTGGTAGATGACGACCTGGGCGTGCCGGTGCTCGATCGCATCGAACGACGCCAGGAACAGCCCCTTGAGGCGTTCCATCGGGTTGGGTGCCTGTGCCACTATCTGCTCGTAGCGCTTGAACAGCCAGTCGAGGAAGTCGCGCAGCACCTCGTCGACCATCTCCTCCTTGGAGGAGAAGTGGTGGTACAGGCTGCCGGACAGGATCCCGGCGGCGTCGGCGATGTCGCGCACCGTGGTGGCGCGCAGGCCACGCTCGGCGATCATCGTCGCAGCCAGGTTCAGGAGCTCATCGCGGCGCGTCATGGCATCACGGGTGCTGGCTCGACACCGAGATGATTTCGCCGGTCAGGTAACTGGAGTAGTCGCTGGCCAGAAACGCGATGGTGGTGGCGATCTCCCACGGCTCGGCGGCCCGGCCGAACGCCTCCCCTTCGGCGAGCCGGTCCAGCAGCTCGGTGGAGCTGGTCTTCTCCAGGAACTTGTGCC
>CAYNJD010000067.1:0-12960 GCA_964397355.1 uncultured Mycobacterium sp.
TGTCAGTACCCGGCGATACGTTCACGACATGCTCACCGCAGGTTCCACCGTCGCCGGCTACCGCATCCTGCGGCAGCTGGGCTGCGGCGGCATGGGTGAGGTCTACCTGGCCGAACACCCCCGGCTGCCGCGCTGCGACGCGCTGAAGGTGCTGCCCGCGCGGGTGTCGGCCGACCCGAACTTCCGGGAACGGTTCAACCGGGAGGCCGACCTGGCGGCGTCGCTGTGGCACCCGCACATCGTCGGCGTGCACGACCGCGGCGAGTACGACGGTCAGCTCTGGATCGCGATGGACTACGTCGACGGCTCCGATGCCGCGGCGCTGCTGGGCCGCCACCCGGCCGGCCTGCCGCGCGAGCGGGCGGTCGGCATCGTCACGGCGGTCGCGCAGGCCCTGGACTACGCCCACGCCAGCGGGCTGCTGCACCGCGACGTCAAACCCGCCAACATCCTGCTGAGTGAGCCCGGCGACGCCGGTGAGCGAATCCTGCTGGCGGACTTCGGGATCGGGCTGCGCGTCGATGAGGTCAGCGGCCTGACCGCGACCAACATGGCGGTCGGCACACTGCGCTACGCCGCGCCCGAGCAGTTGCGCGGCGAGTCGATCGATCACCGGGCCGACCAGTACGCGCTGGCGGCCACCGCCTATCACCTGCTGACCGGCAAGCCGCCGGTGCACCCGGACCCGGCCGGCCTCGATCCGGCGCTGGCCCGGGCACTGGCCGCCGACCCGGCCAAGCGGTTCGCCAGTTGCGCCGAGTTCGCCGCCGCGCTGCGCGCCGATGCGCGGCAATCACCGCCGGCGGCCGCTGCGCCGAAGCCCCGACGCCGGTTCCGCAAGGGGTGGGGCCTGTCGGCGGCGGCACTGACGGTGCTGTACGTGATCGGCAGTACCGAGGACACCGAACCGCCGGCGCCGGCCGTTGCCGCGCCGGTCACCTCCACGACCACCGTCACCGCATCGGTCACCACCACACCGGTCACCACCGCTGCGCCATCACCCCCGGCACCGCCTGCCCCCACCCCGACACCGGCCGCCGCGGCCCCGCTGCTCGACACGGCATGCACTCACGCCCAGGCGAACACCATCACCACCTCGACGTCCGGCCTGGCGTTGCGCTGCATCAGCGGGATCACCGGTTACTCCTGGCAGCCTGACACCGGCAGGCCGCAGGTCGATCCGGCGATCGTCGGGCAGGCCGGCTGGCTCAATTGCCTCGACCGGCACCCCTTCGCCGACTGCGTGGCCGCCGCGGCACAGCTTGCCGGATCGCCGAACCTGACCGGGCCGGTGTTCCCGCCCGGCGTCTACGACATCCCCGCGGACATGCCCTACGGCAGCTACGCCGCCGAGGTCGGGCCCGGTGGGTCGTGCAACTACACCGTGTTGAGCCGGACCGGAGCGGTCATCGACACCGGGTCGCGGCTGATCGCGGTCGGCAAGCCGACGGTCGAGATCGACCCGCGAGCCGAGCGCGGCACGTTCGTCTCCGTCGGCTGCACGCCGTGGGCGCAGACCAGACCGCTGCCGCCGGACTGGTAGCGCCTTGGAATAGGCCCGGGCCGGCTGCTGTTCGAGACGGCATGCCCAAACCCTTCACCGAAGCAGAACGCCAGCGATTCCTCGCCGGCAAGCACATCGCCGTGCTGTCCGTCGCCGCCACCGACGGCCGGCCCCCGGCCAGCGTCCCGATCTGGTACGACTACACCCCCGGCGGCGACATTCTGGTCAACACCGGCGCCGGCAGACGCAAGGCCAGGCTGATCGAGCAGGCCGGCGCGGTGACGCTGGTGGTGCAGCGCGAAGAGCTGCCCTATCAGTACGTCATCGTGGAAGGCACCGTCACCGAGGCGGCCACCCCGTCGCCGCTGCCGCAGCGGGAAGCCATCGCGATCCGCTACCTGGGCGAACAGGGCGGGCGCGCGTTCGCGGCGAACATGGACGGCAACGCCAGCGTGCTGTTCACCATCCGGCCGGATCGCTGGATGAGCGCCGATTTCTCCGACGAGCTGTAGAAACGGTCAAGCCCCCTCGCAAAGGGGGCCTGAGCTTGAGTGGCAGGTGCAGGATTCGAACCTGCGTAGGCTTTCGCCGACGGATTTACAGTCCGCTTCCATTGGCCGCTCGGACAACCTGCCGTATCGCGCCTAGCAGACTACAACGAGGATGTACCCCGGACACAAACGGCCGGTATGTTCCAGAGAACACCTAGAGAGGACAGATCTCGTGGCGGACTCATCGTTCGACATCGTCAGCAAGGTCGACCGGCAGGAGGTCGACAACGCCCTGAACCAGGCCGGCAAGGAGCTGGCCACCCGGTTCGACTTCCGCGGCACCGACACCACCATCGCCTGGAAGGGCGAGGAGACCATCGAGCTGGTCAGCTCCACCGAGGAGCGCGTTAAGGCCGCCGTCGACGTGTTCAAGGAGAAGCTGATCCGCCGGGACATCTCGATGAAGGCGTTCGACGCCGGCGACCCGCAGGCCTCCGGCAAGACCTATAAGGTCACCGGCAGCCTCAAGCAGGGCATCGACGCCGAGCACGCCAAGAAGATCAACAAGCTGATCCGCGACGAGGGCCCCAAGGGCGTCAAGACCCAGGTCCAGGGCGACGAGATCCGGGTGTCGTCGAAGAAGCGCGACGACCTGCAGGCCGTCATCTCGCTGCTCAAGGGCGCCGATCTGGATGTCGCCTTGCAGTTCGTCAATTACCGGTAGCCGATACCGCTGGTCCGACAGGCCGCCCGGTGCTTAGGCTAGGGCCGTGAACACCGAAGATGTCGTCGACGTCGTGATCATCGGAGCGGGCATCTCCGGTATCGGCGCGGCTTACCGCATCACCGAACGCAATCCCGGCGCCAGCTACGTCATCCTGGAGCGCCGCGAGCGCATCGGCGGCACCTGGGACCTGTTCCGCTACCCCGGTGTGCGCTCCGACAGCAGCATCTTCACGCTGTGCCTGCCCTATGAACCGTGGAAGCATCGCGAACGGGTGGCCGACGGCGACGAGATCCGCGAGTACCTGACCGACGCCGCACGCAAGCACGGCATCGACTCCCACATCCGGTTCAACAGCCACGTGATCGCCGCGGACTGGGACTCGTCGACCGACGCCTGGACGGTGACCGTCGAGGAAGCCGGCACCACCAAGACCTACCGCGGCCGGTTCGTGTTCTTCGGGTCCGGCTACTACAACTACGACGACGGCTACACCCCCGACTTCCCGGGTGTCGAGACGTTCGCCGGCACGGTGGTTCATCCGCAGCACTGGCCCGAGGACCTCGACTACGCCGGCAAGAAGATGGTGGTGATCGGCAGCGGCGCGACCGCGATGTCGCTGGTCCCGGCGTTGGCGCAGCGGGCCGGCCGGGTCACCATGCTGCAGCGCACCCCGACGTATCTGATCTCCGCCTCGAAATACAGCAGGTTCGTCGACGTCGTGGCGAAACTGCTGCCCCGCAAGTGGTCTCACCCGATCATCCGGTTCACCATGGCGCTGTTCGAGGGCGTGGTCTGGTTCCTGGCCCGTAAGACACCGCCGGTGCTCAAGTGGCTGCTGCGCCGGCAGGCCGTCAAAAACCTGCCGCCGGGTTACGCCGTAGACACCCACTTCAAACCGCCGTATCAGCCGTGGGACCAGCGGCTGTGCCTGATCCCGGACGCCGATCTGTACGCCGAGATCAGCGCCGGGCGCGTCGAGGTGGTCACCGACCGCATCGACCACTTCGACGCCACCGGGATCGCGCTGCAGTCCGGCGGGCACCTCGAGGCCGACATCATCGTCACCGCCACCGGCCTGCAGCTGCAGGCCCTCGGCGGGGTGCGGATCAGCCTGGACGGCACCGAGATCAAACCCACCGAGCGATTCGTCTACAAGGCACACATGCTCGAAGGCGTGCCCAACCTGTTCTGGTGCGTCGGCTACACCAATGCCTCATGGACGCTGCGCGCCGACATGACCGCCCGGGCCACCGCAAAACTGCTGGCGCACATGGCTGCTCGCGGCTACACCCACGCCTACCCGCACCGCGGCGACGAGCCGATGACCGAGAAGCTCGCCTGGGACATCCAGGCCGGCTACGTGCTGCGCTCGCCGCACGCGCTGCCGCGGTCGGGCACCAAGCGGCCCTGGAACGTGCGGCAGAACTACTTCGCCGACGCCGTGGACTACCGCTTCGACCGGATCGAGGAATCGATGGTGTTCGGGCGAGCCGGCGAAAGCGTGCCGCTGGCCGGCTAGCCCGAGGTAACTTCGCAGCATGGCAGCTGCTACTCGTACACCCAGGGTCGTGGTGCTCGGCGGCGGATCGTTCGGCACCACGGTGGCGTCCATCTGCTCACGGCGGGCGCCGACGCTGCAGTGGGTGCGCTCGGAATCGACCGCCGCCGACATCAACGACAACCACCGCAACAGCCGCTACCTGGGCAACGAGGTGGAGCTGTCCGAGACCCTGCGCGCCACCACCGATTTCGCCGAGGCCGCCCAGAGCGCCGACGTCGTGGTGATGGCCGTGCCGTCGCACGGGTTCCGGGGCGTGCTCACCGAGCTGGCCAGCGAGCTGCGGCCGTGGGTGCCGGTGGTGTCACTGGTCAAGGGCCTGGAGCAGGGCACCAACATGCGGATGTCGCAGATCGTCGACGAGGTGCTGCCCGGGCATCCGGCCGGCATCCTGGCCGGGCCGAACATCGCCCGGGAGATCGCCGAGGGCTACGCCGCCGCGGCGGTGCTGGCCATGCCGGACCAGCACCTGGCCGCCGAGCTGTCGTTGCTGTTCCGCACCAAGCGATTCCGGGTCTACACCAGCGACGACGTGACCGGCGTCGAGATGGCCGGGGCGTTGAAGAACGTCTACGCGATCGCGGTGGGCATGGGCTACTCGCTGGGCATCGGCGAGAACACCCGGGCCATGGTGATGGCGCGTTCGGTGCGGGAGATGTCCAAGCTGGGCGAGGCGATGGGCGGGGCCCGCGACACGTTCGCCGGGCTGGCCGGCATGGGCGATCTGATCGTCACCTGCACCAGCCAGCGCAGCCGCAACCGGTTCGTCGGCGAACAACTGGGCGCCGGTAAGCCGATCGACGAGATCATCGCCTCGATGAACCAGGTCGCCGAGGGGGTACGGGCCGCCAGCGTGATCATGGAGTTCGCCGGGCAGTACGGCCTGAACATGCCGATCGCCCGGGAGGTCGACGGCGTGATCAACCACGGCTCCACCGTCGAGCAGGCCTACCGCGGGCTGATCGCCGAGACGCCGGGGCACGAGGTGGAGGGTGCTGGGTTCTGACTGTATTTTCCCTGTGCGTTCACTCCGGTTGTGTAGCGGATGTTTACTTCCCTGACATGTCGTATTCCTGAATCGGCAACAAGGCATAAATAGTTTTGCTGCATCTCAGCGCGTCATTTGAGGGCAGGGGAACCAATCACGATGCTGACCGCGCGTAAGGCCGGTACCGACGTAGATCGCAGCACAGCCCGATCACGGTCGATCCTGCGTGATGACCTGCCGGCATCGCTGGTGGTGTTCCTGGTCGCCCTGCCGCTGTCGCTGGGAATCGCCGTCGCCTCCGACGCCCCGGTGCTCGCCGGGCTGATCGCCGCGATCGTCGGCGGAATCGTCGTCGGCGCCCTGGGCGGATCGCCACTGCAGGTGAGCGGCCCGGCGGCCGGGCTGACCGTCGTAGTTGCGGATCTGGTGGGGCGCTTCGGCTGGAAGGCGACGTGTGCGATCACCGTCGGCGCGGGCGTGCTGCAGGTCGTGCTGGGACTGAGCAGGGTGGCGCGGGTCGCGCTGGCGATCTCACCGGTGGTGGTGCACGCCATGCTGGCCGGCATCGGCGTCACGATCACCCTGCAACAACTGCACGTGCTGCTGGGTGGCCGGTCGGCCAGTTCGGCGTGGGAGAACCTGGCGAGCCTGCCCGACGGCCTGATCGAGGCCCATGGCACCGAGCCGATCCTGGGCATCCTGGTGATCATCACCATGCTCGCCTGGCGATCGGTGCCAGGGCCGCTGGGCCGGGTTCCCGGGCCGCTGGTCGCCATCACCGGCGCGACGGTGCTGACGGTGGTCTTCTCCCTCGACGTGCGCCGCATCAGCCTGAACGGGTCGCTGCTGGACGCCGTGCAACTGCCCGCGCTGCCGCACGGCAACTGGACCGCGGCTGTCGTCGGCGTGGTCGTCGTGGCGTTGATCGCCAGCGTCGAGAGCCTGCTCTCGGCGGTGTCGGTGGACCGGATGCACACCGGAGCGCGTACCGATTTCAACCGCGAACTGATCGGGCAGGGCACCGCGAACGTCGCCTCGGGGATGCTGGGCGGTCTGCCGATTACCGGGGTGATCGTTCGCAGCGCCACCAACGTCAATTCGGGCGCGAAGTCCCGGGCGTCGGCGTTCCTGCACGGTGTGTGGATCCTGTTGTTCGCCCTGCCGTTCGCGGGACTGGTCCAGCAGATCCCGAGTGCGGCACTGGCCGGCCTGCTGATCTGCGTCGGGGTTCAGCTGATCAAGACGGTTCACATCGAAGCCGCTTGGCGCAGTGGTGATCTCGCGGTCTACCTGGTAACGCTGCTGGGCGTGGTGTTCCTCAACCTGCTGCACGGCGTGCTGATCGGGCTGGCGCTGGCGATGGTGCTGACCGGCTGGCGGGTGATCCGGGTCAAGATCGACGCCCAGCACATCGGCGACGAGTGGCTGGTGACCGTGGCGGGCGCGTGCACCTTCTTGGCGCTTCCCCGTCTGACCGGCGTGTTGGCGCAGATCCCGACCGGCACCCACGTCACCCTCGACGTCTCGACCACCTATCTCGATCACGCCGCCGAGCAGGCGCTCGAGGACTGGCGGCGACAGCATCGCGCCACGGGCGGCACGGTGCTGACCCCCGGTGCTGCGACGGGAAACAAAGCCGACCCATGCGCCACATGCGCACCGGTGAGCCAGGAGTGAGCTGAGCCGGGGAGCGCGCTACCCCCGGGCCATCTCCTCGAGCCGGCGGATCCGGTCGGCCATCGGCGGGTGTGTGGAGAACAACTGCCCCACCTTCTCGCCCACCCGGAACGGGTTGGCGATCATCAGGTGCGACTGGCTGGCCAGCTGCGGCTCCGGCGGCAGCGGCGCGGCCTGCACCCCGTCGGAGATCTTGCGCAGCGCCGAGGCCAGCGCCAGCGGATCACCGGTCAGCACCGCACCGGACTGGTCGGCCTGATACTCCCGCGACCGCGACACCGCCATCCGTACGATCGTCGCCGCCAACGGCCCCACCAACGCGACGAACAACATCGCCAGCGGGTTGCCGTCCCGGCGCCCGCCCATGAACATCGCCATGTTGGCCAACCCGGTGATCACCGAGGCCAGTGCACCGGCCACACACGAGATCAGGATGTCGCGGTTGTAGACGTGCGACAGCTCGTGCCCCAGCACCGCGCGCAGCTCACGCTCGTTGAGCAGCCGCAGGATTCCGCTGGTGCAGCACACCGCGGCGTGGCGGGGGTTGCGGCCGGTGGCGAAGGCGTTGGGGGCGTTGGTGTCGCTGACGTACAACCGGGGCATCGGCTGGTGCGCGGCGGTGGCCAGCTCGCGCACGATCCGGTAGATCTCCGGCGCCTGGACCTCGGTGACCGGCTGGGCGTGCATCGCGCGCAGCGCCAGCTTGTCGCTGTTGAAGTAGGTGTAGACGTTCATCCCGACGGCGAACAACACCGCCACCCACATCATCCCGGGGCCGAACGCACGACCCACCAGGACGATCAGCCCCGACATGACCAGCAGCAGGAAGAACGTCTTCGCCGTGTTGTGGTGCGGGTGCCAGGTCATCGATTTCCTCCTTGGGGAACCGCGGTCCTGCTCATTAAACGCCGCGGCTGCGGCGCGGGTTCCGCGATTGTCAGCCGTGTCGGTTGACGGTGTAGTCGACCAGGCCGGCCAGCGCCGCACGTCCGACGCAGTCCGGCAGCGCATCCAGCTCGGCGCGGGCCTGCGCGGCGTAGTCGTCCACCGCCTCTTTCGCCTTGGCCATGCCCGCCGACGCCCGCAGCAGCTCCAGCGCCTCGGCCAGCACCGCGTCGTCGGTGACCGGGCCGGCCAGCAGCGTTCGCAGCCGCTCGGCGTCCGGGCCGGTCTCGGCCAGCGCGTAGAGCACCGGCAGCGTGTGCACGCCCTCGCGCAGATCGGTGCCGGGCAGCTTGCCGGACTCGTCGGGGTCGGAATCGATGTCGATGATGTCGTCGGAGATCTGAAACGCGGTGCCCACGATGCCGCCGAGGCGGGCCAGCCGCTCGATCTGGTCGTCGTCGGCGCCGGAGAACGTCGCCCCGAACCGGCCCGACGCCGAGATCAGACAGGCCGTCTTCTCGTAGACCACCTTCAGGTAGTGCTCGATCGCGTCCACCCCCTCGGCGGCGCCGCGGGTTTCGCGCATCTGCCCGGTCACCAGCTGGGCGAAGGTCTCGGCGATGATCCGCACCGCCTCCGGCCCCAGCCGCGACACCAGCCGTGAGGCCGTCGCGAACAGGTAGTCGCCGGCCAGGATTGCGATGTTGTTGCCCCATCGGGCGTTGGCGCTCGCCGCCCCGCGTCGGATCTGCGCCTCGTCCATCACGTCGTCGTGGTACAGCGTCGCCAGGTGCACCAGCTCGATCACCGCGCCGGCCACCGTCACCTGCCAGGCGTCCGGCTCCGGTCCCAGCTGTGCCGACAGCACCGTGAACAACGGGCGGAACCGCTTGCCGCCGGCGTCGAACAGGTGGGTGACGGCCTCGGTCATCAGCCCGTCGCCGCCGCGCAGTTCGGTGTCCATCAGCTCTTCGATGCGCGCCACCCCGTCGCGCACCCGGCCCGCGAACGCCGGATCTCCCAAGCCGCCGAAGTCCAGCCCCGCCACCACACTCGCCGGTGTTCTCACGGCTCCAACATACTGGTCAATGTGAACCTCAGCGCTGAGACGGTGGCCGATGTGGTGGTCGTGGGCGCCGGACCGGCGGGGGCGGCGGCCGCCGCCAGGGCAGCCCGGGCGGGCCGCGACGTGCTGGTGATCGACAAGGCGAGCTTCCCGCGGGACAAACCCTGCGGCGACGGGCTGACCCCCCGCGCCGTCGAGCAGCTGGAGTTACTGGGCCTGGGCGAGTGGCTGGACGGTCACATCCGCCACCGCGGCCTGCGGATGACCGGGTTCGGCGGCGAGATTCAAGTCGACTGGCCCGGCCCGTCGTTCCCGTCGACCGGCAGCGCCGCGCCGCGCACCGAACTCGACGAACGGATCCGCAAGGTGGCCGAGGAATCCGGCGCCCGGATGCGGTTGGGCGTCAAGGCCGTCGGCGCCCACCACGACGCGTCCGGGCGGGTGCGCGCGGTGGTGCTGGCCGACGGCGCCGATGTGCGCTGCCGGGCGCTGATCGTCGCCGACGGCGCGCGCTCCACGCTGGGCCGGGCACTGGGCCGACAGTGGCACCAGCAGACGGTGTACGGGGTGGCCGCCCGCGGCTATCTGGCCTCGCCGCGCAGCGACGAGCCGTGGCTGACCTCGCATCTGGAGTTGCGCGGACCGGACGGCTTCAAGGATAAGGTGCTGCCCGGCTACGGCTGGATCTTCCCGCTGGGCAACGGCGAGGTGAACATCGGCGTCGGCGCGCTGGCCACCGTCAAGCGACCCGCCGACGTGGCGCTGCGGCCGCTGATGTCCTACTACGCCGACCTGCGCCGCGACGAGTGGGGGTTCGACGGCCCGGTGCGCGCCCCGGCGAGCGCGCTGCTGCCGATGGGCGGCGCGGTCTCGGGGGTGGCCGGGCCCAACTGGATGCTGATCGGCGACGCCGCGGCCTGCGTCAACCCGCTCAACGGCGAGGGCATCGACTACGGGCTGGAGACCGGGCTGCTGGCGGCCGAGTTGCTGGACTGTCCGGATATGACCCATGCCTGGCCGGAGCTGCTGGCCGCCCGCTACGGCCGCGGGTTCTCGGTGGCCCGGCGGCTGGCGCTGCTGCTGACGTTCCCGCGGTTCCTGCCGGCCACCGGCCCGCTGGCGATGCGCTCGACGACGCTGATGCGGGTGGCGGTGCGGGTGATGGCCAACCTGGTCACCGATGAGGACGCCGACGTGGTGGCGCGGGCCTGGCGCGGCGGGGGACGGATGTCGCGGCTGATCGACCGTCGGCCGCCATTCAGTTAGCCCGCCGAGCGGGTTTTCGCGTCCCCCCGCCGCGATATCAACACCATTGACATATATCAGACGCATTGATATACCGGAGCAATGAGTGATTCGTTGGATTTCCAGTTCGACGCCGCCTACCGCGGCGAATCTGAGCAGATGGGCTTGGGCGCCAAGCCGCCGTGGAGCATCGGCGAGCCCCAGCCGGAGTTGGCCGCCCTGATCGAGCAGGGCAAGTTCCACGGCGACATCCTCGACGTGGGCTGCGGCGAGGCCGCCATCTCGATGTACATGGCCGAGCGGGGCCACACCACCGTGGGCCTGGACCTGTCGCCGACCGCCATCGAGCTGGCCCGCGCCGAGGCCGCCAAACGGGGCCTGACCAACGCCAGCTTCGAGGTCGCCGACATCAGCGACTTCACCGGCTATGACGGCAGGTTCGGCACCATCGTCGACAGCACGCTGTTCCACTCCATTCCGGTGGAGGCCCGCGAGGGCTACCAGCGCTCGATCGTGCGGGCCGCCGCGCCGGGGGCGTCCTACTTCGTGCTGGTCTTCGACAAGGCCGCCATCCCGGAGGGCCCGCCGTTCGCGGTGACCGAGGACGAACTGCGCGAGGTGGTGTCGAAGTACTGGGTGATCGACGAGATCCGCCCGGCCCGGCTGCACGCGGTGTTCCCCGACGACTTCCCCGGGTTCGGCGGCGTGCCGCTGCGCGACGAGGCGGGCGGCCGCAAGTCGGCGGCCGGCTGGCTGCTCTCGGCGCACCTGGGCTGAACCGGGGCGTTGCCATGAGCGATCCGAAGCCGCCGCGCTGGCTCAAGCCCCTCAACAAGGTGATGATCGGGCTGCAGAAGCTGGGCGTCCCGACCGGGCCGCCGATGGTGCTCACGGTGCCGGGCCGCAAGTCCGGTCAGCCGCGCAGCACCCCGATGACGCCGTTCACCCACGACGGGCAGCTCTACACCGTCGCGGGGTTCCCGAATGCCGACTGGGCACTCAACGCCCGGGCGGCCGGGGCGGGCACGCTGCGCCACGGCCGCAAGACGCGACCGGTGCGCATCGTCGAGCTGTCTGCGGAGGCGGCGCGCCCGGTGCTTAGGGCGTTTCCGGGGCAGGTGCCCGTCGGCGTCCGCTTCCTCAAGCAGGCCGGCCTGGTCGACAAAGGCACGCCCGACGAGGTCGAGGCGCTGGCCGGGCGGCTCGCGGTCTTCCGGTTCGACCCGGCCGGCTGACTATGCCGGCTTGCGGGCGGAGTGCAGCGCGACGATGCCGCCGGTGAGGTTGCGCCAGCTCACGTCCGACCAGCCCGACGCGGCGATCTGATCGGCCAGCGCCGCCTGATCCGGCCAGGCGCGGATCGACTCGGCCAGATAGACGTAGGCCTCGGGGTTGCTCGACACCGCCCGGGCCACCGCCGGCAACGCCCGCATCAGGTACTCCTTGTAGGCGGTGGCGAACACCGGGATTCTCGGGGTGGAGAACTCGCAGACCACCAGCCGCCCACCCGGCCGCGTCACCCGGGCCATCTCCCGCAGACCCGCGACGTGATCGACGACATTGCGCAGCCCGAAGCTGATGGTCACCGCGTCGAACACCTCGTCGCCGAACGGCAGCTTGGTGGCGTCCCCGGCGACCTTGGGCACGTCACGATCGCGCCCGGCCGCCAGCATGCCGACGGAGAAGTCCGCCGCCACGCACCACGCACCGGATTTGGCGAGTTCGACGGTGGACACCGCGGTGCCGGCCGCCAGATCCAGCACCTTCTCCCCCGGCCGCAGGCCGAGCGCCTTGCGGGTGGCGCGGCGCCAGGACCGGTCACGGCCCAGCGACAGCACCGTGTTGGTGAGGTCGTAGCGGCGCGCGACGCCGTCGAACATCGACGCCACCGCGCGGGGGTCTTTGTCCAGGCGCGCGCGGCTCACGGTGTCGACGCTACCCGCCTCGGCTAGGGTGCGTGGAATGCGGTCTTGGCTGGGCACATTGGCAGTACTGGTGACGTTCGGCGCGGCGTTGGCGACTCCGGCGGCGGCCGATCCCGGCGCGCCCGGCACCGCGCTGGCCCCCGACCACTTCGGGGTGCTGGCCGGCTCACCCGAGGCCCCGGTGCAGCTGGAGTTGTTCTGCGACCCGCAGTGCTCCGAATGCGCCAAGTTCGAGGCGGCCTCCGGCGACGCGCTGGGCCGGCACCTGGCCGCCGGGGACGTCGCGGTGACGTATCGGTGGATGACGTTTCTGGACGCCCGGCGCGGCAACGACACCTCCGCCCGGCTCGGCAATGCGCTGATGGCCGCGGCCGACCCGGCCACCGAAGCCGCGACCTACCAGACGTTCGTGTCCGCGCTGTATCGCAAGGGCGGCACGCCGAGCCTCGAGGACATCGCGACCACCGCGCGGGAAAGCGGGCTGCCGCCGCACGTGGTGGACCGGATCGCCGACGGTCAGCTGGCTGTGGACCCGACGTCGATGAACGCCTTCAACCGGGTGCAGCTGCTGGCGGCGAACCCGGATAGTCCGGGCACCCCAACGGTTTACGACGTGACCACCAAGACCGTGGTGGACACCGACGACGCCGGCTGGCTGGACCGGCTGGTGCGGGAACGCTGACCGTCAGGGGCTGCGCTTGGCCCAGCGGCGTTCGATGGCGGTCAGCCCGGCCAGCGCGGCGCCGCCCACCAGCCAGGCGATCACCACGATCGAGCCGGCGGGAATGATCGCCAGCACCGCGGTGCGGTGCTGCACCCGCACCAGGTCCGGGTCGGATTTGTCGTATTCGACGTAAATCCGCATGCCGGTTGCCAATTCGGACGGGTAGAGCA
>CAYNJD010000068.1:0-12911 GCA_964397355.1 uncultured Mycobacterium sp.
CCGGGCCCACACCGGTGCTCGACGCCGACTACTGGGTCAACAACGTGCGCCAACCCGCACTGGTCAGCCAGGCGATCAGCGCCGCGGCACCGGACCACACCACGTTCATCGAGATCAGCCCGCACCCGCTGTTGACACACTCGATCATCGAGACCGCCGAAGCGGCCGCAGCCGAACCGGTCACGGTGGCGTCCACACTGCGCAGGGGTGATGACGAGACGCTGAGTTTCCACCTGCAACTGGCCGAACTCGGCCTCGGCGCCGGCTCCGGCCGGTTCACCGAACTGCCCACCGCCCCGTGGCAGCACACCCACCACTGGATCTCCGCGCCCGTGCAGGCCGGGCATGCACCCGACGTCCACCCGCTGCTCGGGGCGCACGTCGAGTTGCTCAGCGGCCGCGACCACATCTGGCAGACCGAGATCAGCACCGAACTGATGCCCTGGCTGGCCGCGCACCCGGTGGCCGGACAGGCCGTAGTGCCGGCGGCAGCACTGATCGAGATGGCGCTCGCGGCGGGCAGCCAGGCACTCGATAGGCCCGCCGAGTCGATCGCGGTGACCGGCCTGCAGATCGAGCAGCCACTGGTGATCGATCGCGCGATGCAGGTGACCACGCAGCTCAGCGGCACGGATGCGCAGCCCCGGGTCGAGATCCACGCCCGTGCCGCCGGCGAAGCCTGGGCGCGGTATGCACATGCCGACATCACACCGGCGCCGGCGGAGCAGGCCGGGCAGCCGCCTGCGGGTCACAGCATGCTGACGCTGCCCGATGACGCCGTTGGCGGAGCCGCCCACCCCGCATACCAGCTGCACCCGGTGCTGCTCGATGCCGCGCTGCGGCAACTGACCGCGGCCATCCCCGCCGAGCAGTCCGACGGTGCCGGCTACGCGCCGGCGGCGGTGGCGGCCGTCCGGATCTTCGGCCGCATCGGACGGCAGTTGCGCTGCCACACCGAGCTGACCGGCTCCGGGGAGTCCGTGGTGGGCCGGGTCGTGCTGACCGACTTGAGCGACGAAGCCGGCGCCACGCTGGCCGAGCTCACCGGCGTCGAACTGCGGCCGATCGACCCGCGATCGCTGCGGGTGCCGCTGGAGCAGAAGGTCTTCGGCACCGAATGGACCGAATCGCCGGCGCCGCAGTCCAGCGGCGCGGCCCACGGCAGCTGGCTGCTGCTGACCGAGCCGGGCGACGACCCGGGCACCGCGGCGCTGGCGGCGCACTTCGCCGCGCGGCTGCGCACACCCGACCGCAAGGTGATCAGCGGCCCGTTCGCCGACGAGCCGGCCCTGACCGAATCGGTCGCGCAGGCCGCCGCCGATCCCGCGCATCCGCCGGCCGGCATCGTGGTGTTTCTGGGACGGCACGGGTTCGACGGGAACGATCCCGACGGGGCACTGGCCCGTGCCCGCGAACTGGTCTGGACGGCGTCGGCGGCGGCGCGGGCGGCGGTCGAGGGCTGGCCGGCGGGCCCGGCGGGCATCAAGCCGCGACTCTGGCTGGTCAGCCGTGGCGGGCTGGCCGTCGGCGATGACGAACCGGGCGACCCGGCCATCGGCGCGCTCAAGGGCGTCATCCGCACCTGGCGATTCCCCGGCGAACTGGCCCGGGTGCTCGCCGACGAACCCGACCTGGGTGCCACCCTGGTCGACCTGGACCCCGCCGGGGATACCGAAGCCCAGGCCGAGACGCTGCTGACCGAACTGCAGGCCCCCCTCCGTGACGACGTGGTCGCCTGGCGCCGCCGGCAGCGCCACATCGAACGGCTCACCCGGGCCTCGCTCGACGCAGCCGGGCCGACCCAGCCTGCCACCGTCCGCGCCGACGGCTCCTACCTGCTCACCGGCGGCCTCGGCGGGCTGGGCATCGTGGTGGCGCGCTGGCTGGCCGCCCGCGGCGCCGGGCGGATCGTTCTCAACGGCCGCAGCGAGCCCTCCGAAGCGCAGCGCGCGGTCCTCGACGAGCTGGCCGCCGCCACCGAAGTCGTCTTCGTCGCCGGGGACATCAGCGCGCCGGGGGTGGCCGAGCGCCTGGTGGCCGCCGCCGAGGAGACCGGCCGGTCACTGCGCGGCGTCGTGCACGCCGCCGGTGTGCTCGGCGACGGTCTGGTCACGGCCGTGACCCGGCAGAGCCTGGCGGACGTGTGGTCGGCCAAGGCTCTCGGCGCCGCCCGGCTGCACGCCGCCACCGCGGCCAGCGCGCTCGACTGGTGGGTGGGCTTCTCCTCGATGGCCGCCCTGCTGGGCCTGCCGGGTCAGCTCGGCTACGCCACCTCCAACGCGTGGCTGGACGCCCTGATGGCGTGGCGGCGCGCCTCCGGCCTGCCCGCCACCGCCGTCAACTGGGGCCAGTGGTCCGACGTGGGGCTGGGGCGCTCGATGACACTGAGCGT
The DNA here is from genome assembly GCA_964397355.1 of uncultured Mycobacterium sp. GTDB lineage: Bacteria > Actinomycetota > Actinomycetes > Mycobacteriales > Mycobacteriaceae > Mycobacterium. Next base: position 2,393 of record CAYNJD010000068.1, read on the forward strand.
GCTCGACCCGATCAGCCCCGACGAAGGCGTCGAAGCACTCGACGCGGTGCTCGGCGCGGCACGGATCGGGCCCCGCGTCGGGGTGGGACGGCTGCGCATCGACCGTGCGGTCGCCACCTCCCCGGAGTTCCGCGACCTGACCTTCTTCGAGGACCTGGTCGGCGAGGCCGATGTGGCGCACGGTACCGGAGAGACGGCTGGGCAGCCCGGGAGCGGCGCTTCCGACCCGGCGGCGGCAGCCGCCCCCGACTGGTCGCAGATACCCGCCGACAAGCGGCGCGACGAATTGGTGGTCAGGTTGCAGGCTATCCTGGCCCGCGAGCTCCGGACATCGGCGGCAGCGGTCGACGTGGACCAGCCGTTCCCGGAGATGGGCCTCGATTCGATGATCGCGATGACGGTTCTGAAAGAGACACAGCAGTTGGTGGGGGTGGACTTGTCGGCGTCGATGCTGTGGAACCACCCCAGCATTTCAGCTTTGGCCACACATCTGGTGGGATTGCTGGCATCCCACCACGCCCCGCAGGACGATGCAGCGCAAGACGACGGTCACCTGACGTTCGACTCCTCCGGCGGTGTGCTGGACGAGTTGTTCGATCAGGTCGAGTCGGCTTCGACCGGTAGCGAGAGCGGTAGTTTTTGATGACGACGATCTTCAACAGGATGTCGGCGATGACTGCCGACAAACGGGGGGCGCTCACCGAGCAGTTCGAGAAGGCGTCGCGGATCGCCGCCGCCGAGCCGATCGCCGTCGTCGGGATCGGCTGCCGGTTCCCCGGTGATGCGTCGGGCCCGGACGCCTACTGGGACCTGCTGGCAGCAGGCCGGGACGCGATCACCGAAATCCCCCCGGATCGTTGGGACGCCGACGAATACTACGACTCGGACCCGCTGGCGCCCGGCCGGATGTCGTCGAAGTGGGGCGGCTTCATCTCCGACGTCGCCGGCTTCGACGCCGACTTCTTCGGGATCTCGCCGCGAGAAGCCGAGGCGATGGACCCGCAGCAGCGGTTGATGCTGGAGGTGGCCTGGGAGGCGCTCGAGCACGCCGGGATGTCGCCGGAGCGGCTTTCGGGCATCCGATCCGCGGTAATGATGGGTGTGTATTACACCGAATACCAAGGGATTTCAGCCTCCAACCCGGATGCGATCGACGGCTACTCTGCCACCGGAAACGCCCACGCGGTGGCCGTCGGCCGGATCGCCTACCTGCTGGGGCTGCGCGGGCCGGCGGTGGCGATGGACTCAGCGTGCTCGTCGTCGCTGGTCACGATCCACATGGCCTGCCAGAGCCTGCGGATGCGCGAGAGCGACCTGGCACTGGCCGGCGGCGTCAGCCTCATTCTGCGGCCGGAAACGCAGATCGCGATGGCCAAGTGGGGGATGTTGTCGCCGCGCGGCCGATGCCACACCTTCGACGCCGGGGCGGACGGGTTCGTGCGCGGCGAGGGCGCCGGCATCGTGGTGCTCAAGCGCCTGACCGACGCCATCCGCGACGGCGACCGGGTTGTCGCGGTGGTGCGAGGCTCGGCGATAAATCAGGACGGCAGGTCCAACGGGCTGACCGCACCCAACACCATCGCCCAGAGTGACGCGATCACCCGCGCGCTGCGCAGCGCCGACGTCGCGGCGAACTCGGTGAACCTCATCGAAACCCACGGCACCGGAACGGGTTTGGGTGACCCGATCGAATTCGAGGCACTCGCCGACGTCTACGGGCGCGGCGCCGACAAGTGCGCGCTGGGCGCGGTCAAGACCAATATCGGCCACCTGGAGGCCGCCGCCGGTATCGCCGGATTCATCAAGGCCGCGCTGTCGGTGCAGCGGGGCCAGATCCCGCCGAACCTGCACTTCTCCAAGTGGAACCCGGCGATCGACCCGACCCCGACGCGGTTGTTCGTGCCCACCGAGATGACCCCGTGGCCGGCGGCCGAGGGCCCGCGGCGAGCCGCGGTGTCGTCGTTCGGGCTGGGTGGAACCAACGCGCACGTGGTGCTCGAGCAGGGCCCGGACCCGGTCGCCGCACCGGCTCCGGCCGACCCGGTGGCCACCCTGGTGATCTCCGGCAAGACCGAGCAGCGGGTGGCGGATTGGGCAGCGACGCTGGCCGACTGGATGGCCGGCCCCGGCGCCGGCGTGCCGCTGGCCGACGTCGCCAACACCCTCAACCACCACCGCAGCCGCTACGCCAAGTTCGCCACCGTCTGCGCCCGCGACGCCGAGCAGGCGCTGGCCGGGCTGCGGGCGGTCGCCGGCGGCTACCCGGCACCCGGCGTGGTCGGCACCCGCGCCGCGTTGCGCGGCAAGGGGACCGTCTTCCTGTATTCCGGGCAGGGATCGCAGTGGGCCGGCATGGGCCGTCAGCTGCTGGCCGACGAGCCGGCGTTCGCCGCCGCCGTCGACGAACTCGAACCCGACTTCGTCGCGCAGGTCGGGTTCTCGCTGCGCGGCGTGCTGGAATCCGGGGAACCGGTGGTCGGTATCGACCGCATCCAGCCGGTGCTGGTGGGCGTGCAGCTGGCGTTGACGGCGCTGTGGCGGTCCCACGGCGTCGAGCCGGACGCGGTGATCGGGCATTCGATGGGGGAGGTGGCCGCCGCCGTGGTCGCCGGCGCGCTGAGCCCGGCCGACGGCCTGAAAGTGATCGCCACCCGGTCGAAGCTGATGGCCCGATTGAGCGGCCAGGGTGCGATGGCGCTGCTGGAGCTCGATGCAACAGCCGTCGAGGCGGCCATCGCCCAGCATCCGGACATCACCGTGGCGGTCTACGCCGCCCCGCAGCAGACGGTGATCGCCGGCCCGCCCGATCAGGTCGACGCGGTGGTCGCCGCGGTCGACGCCCAGGGCAAGCTGGCGCGTCGCGTCGAGGTGGACGTGGCGTCGCATCACCCCACCGTGGACCCGATACTCGATGAGCTGCGGACCGCGCTGACCGACCTGAAGCCGTCCGCCCCGAAGATCCCGCTGATCAGCACCGTCGGCCAAACCGGAAACGGAACCGGCACACCGGTATTCGACGCCGACTACTGGGTGCACAACCTGCGCAACCCGGTGCGGTTCAGCCAGGCCGTCACCGCGGCGGCGGCCGCTCACGCCACCTTCATCGAAGTCAGTCCGCATCCGCTGCTGTCCCACGCCATCAACGGGAACCTGGAGCCGGCGCGGCCCTCCGGGGACCACGTGGTGGCCGGCACCCTGCTGCGGGACCAGCCCGAGGCGCTGAGCTTCCACACCAACCTGGCGGCCGTGGCGCCGCCCTCGGCCGACGCGCCGCAACCCGACGGCGGAGTCGGGCGCGCCGAGCTGCCGCCGCGGCCGTGGCGGCACGTGCGGTACTGGGCGGCGCCGGTCGCCGCCAACCGGCACTCGGCCGATGCGCATCCGCTGCTGGGCATCCACGTCGAGTTGCCGTCCGGCCACGGCCACGTCTGGCGGGCCGACGTGGGCACCGACATCGTCGCCTGGATGGCGCATCACAAGGTGCACGGCCAGGTCGTGATGCCCGCGACCGGCTTCGCCGAGATGGCGCTGGCCGCGGCCGGCGAAGGGCTGGGCCTGCCCGCGTCGGCGGTCGCCGTGGACCGCGTCGAGGTCGAGCAGATGCTGCGGGTCGACGACCGGACCGAGGTGACGACCCGGCTGCTGCACGACAGCGACGGCTCCGATGAGCTGCGCGTCGAGATCCACTCGCGTGCGCCCGGCGGCAGCTGGTCACGCCACGCCGTGGCCCGGGTCGCGCCGGCACAGTCGGCCACCCCGGCGCAGCGTCCGGCGGCGAGTCCCGCCACCGGCGGCGGCACCACACTGTCACCGGCGGACCTGTATACGGCGCTGCGCCGCACCGGGTTGCAGCACGGACCGGCATTCGCCGCGCTGACCCGCATCGTCCGCAAACCCGGCGGCGCCTCGGAGGCCGAGATCGTGCTGCCCGACGAGGCGACCGCCCACCGCGGCTACCGGATTCACCCGGTGATGCTCGACGCGGCGCTGCAGTGCCTGGCCGCCGCGCTGCCCGAGGAGTCGCTGAGCGGCGGCGGCTCGGAGGAGGCCACCTACCTTCCGGTGGCCGTCGAGACCATCCGGGTGTTCGGCGAGGTGGGCCGCCGCGCCCGCGGCTACGCCGAGCTGGTCAGCCACGACGACGGCGGGATCCTGGGCCGGGTCACGCTGACCGACGACACCGGGACGACGACCGCCGAACTGAGCGGCATCTATCTGCAGCGGGTGCAGCGCCGCACCGTGCCGCTGCCGCTGACCCAGAAGATCTTCGACACCGACTGGATCGGCGTTCCGCTGCCCGCCGAGGTCCCGGCGCCCGCCGACGGCAGCTGGCTGCTGCTGACCGATGGGGCCGAAAGCGAAGCACTGGCAGCCGATTTCGCCGCCCGCTTCGCCTCGGAGAACCGCCGGGTGATCACCGCGGACCTGACCAGTGAGCCCGCGGTGCGGGAGGCATTCGCGCAGACCGCCGACGACCCGGAGCGGCCGCCGGTCGGTGTGGTGGTCCTGCCCGCCCCCGGCTCGTTCGACGGTACCGAGGCCGGGGACGCTCCCGGCGGCGGTCGCGACCTGGCCTGGTCGGTGGTCTCGACGGTGCGCACCATCGTCGCCGGCTGGCACGGCACCGCGCCGCGACTGTGGCTGGCCAGCCGTAACGGCCTGACGGTGCATCCCGGTGAACCCGGCAACCCGTCGATCTGCGCCCTCAAGGGGCTGGTGCGGGTGCTGGCCTACGAGCACCCCGACCTGCACACCGGCGTGGTCGACCTGGACGCTTCGGCGGACCCGGTGGCGGCGCTGATCACCGAGTTGGGGCTGGCGAGCACCGACGACGTGGTGGCCTGGCGCGGCGAGCAACGCTACGCCGAACGGCTCAAGCGGGCCACCTTGGGCGCCACCGGAGCCCCTGCCGTGCGGCGCGACGGCGCCTACGTGCTGACCGGCGGCCTGGGCGGCATCGGCCTGGTGGTGGCCGGGTGGCTGATCGACCAGGGCGCCGCCCGAATCGTGCTCAACAGCCGCTCGCAGCCCTCCGAGGAGCAGCGGGCGGTCCTGGACGCACTCGAGCAGCGAGCCCAGATCGCGGTGGTCTCAGGCGATCTCGCTGTACCGGGTGTGGCCGAGAGCCTGGTCGCGGCCGCCGAGGAGACCGGGCTGACGCTGCGCGGTGTCGTCCACGGCGCCGCGGTCATCGACGACCAGATCGTGGTCGGTATCGACAAGGAGACCCTCGACCGGGTGTGGGCCCCCAAGGCCACCGCTGCGCTGCGGCTGCATGTCGCCACCACCGGCAGGGAGCTGGACTGGTGGGTCGGGTTCTCCTCGACCTCGTCGCTGCTGGGGGCGCCCGGTCAGGCGTCCTACGCCGCGGCCAGCGCCTGGCTCGACGGCCTGGTGGCGTGGCGGCGGGCCGCCGGGCTGCCGGCGATCACCATCAACTGGGGCCAATGGTCCGGCGTCGGGGTCGCCCAGGAGCTCAAGTTCAGCGCGCTGGACCCGATCAACCCCGACGAGGGTATGGAGGCCCTCGAGGCGATCCTCGGCGGCGACCTCGCCCGGATCGGGGTGGCGCGGCTGCGGCTGGACCGGGTGGCCGCGGCCTTCCCGGAACTGCAGCAACTCGGCTACTTCGCGACGCTGGCCGAAGAACTCGACCTCGACAGCGAGGACGACGACTGGCCCGGCCCGGAAGGCCTGAAGCAGCTCGACGCCGCCGAGGCCGCCAAGGTCGTCGTGGCGCGGTTGGGTTCACGGATCATGGCCATCATGGGCTACCCGAAGGGCAGTGCGATCGACGCCGCCCGGCCGCTGACCGAACTCGGTATGGATTCGTTGATGGCGGTGCGCATCCGCAACACCGTCCGCGGTGACTTCGGGGCGGAGCCCCCGGTGGCGCTGCTGCTGCAGGGCGCCTCACTGACCGACCTGGCCGCCGACCTGACCCGTCAACTCGGCCTTGCCGCGCCGGACGGGGCGGACGGCGGCAGCGATGGCGGCGGTGTTCGGAGCCGGGCCCAGCAGCGCGCCGCGGCACGGCAGCGGGCGGCGTCGCGGCGGAAAGTAGGAGACCGAACGTGACCAACAACGAAGTGCCACCCAACGCGATCGCCGTCGTCGGGATGGCCGGGCGGTTTCCCGGCGCCCGGACCCTGACCGGCTTCTGGAACAACCTGCGCGACGGCATCGAATCCATCGTCACGCTGTCCGAGGATGAGTTGCGTGCGGCCGGGGTGAGCGACAAGGCACTGGCGAACCACAACTACGTGCGGCGCGCCGCGCTGCTCGACGGGATCGAGGAGTTCGACGCCGGCTTCTTCGGCTTCACCCCGCTGGCCGCCCGCACCATGGACCCGCAGCACCGGCTGTTCCTGCAGACCGCGTGGCATGCGCTGGAAGACGCCGGCTACCGGCCCGGGGAGCTCGAGGGTTCGGTAGGCGTTTACGGCACCAGCACCACCAGCGGCTACCTGCTGCACAACCTGATGTCGCACTACGACCCGAACCAGATCATCGGCCAGGGCGTCAGCTTCGACATGGTCAACCTGTCGTTGCAGAACGACAAGGACTACCTGGCCACCCGGGTGGCCCACCAGCTCAACCTGCGCGGCCCGGCGCTGTCGGTGCAGACGGCCTGCTCCTCGGCGCTGGTCGCGGTGCACCTGGCCTGCCAGAGCATCCTGGGCGGCGAATGCGACATGGCGCTGGCCGGCGGCTCGTCGCTGCGGGTGCCGCACCATGTCGGCTACTGGCACGAGCCCGGCTCGATGGTGTCGGGCACCGGGCACTGCCGGCCGTTCGACGTGCGGGCCGACGGCACCATCTTCGGCAGCGGTGTCGGCGTGGTGGTGCTCAAGTCGCTGGAGGCGGCAATCGACGACGGTGACCGCATCCACGCGGTGATCCGCGGCTCGGCGCTCAACAACGACGGCGCCACCAAGATGACCTATGCGGCACCCACCGCGGCCGGGCAGGCCGACGCCATCGCCGAAGCGCATGCCGTCGCCGAGGTCGACGCCGCCACCATCAGCTACGTCGAATCGCACGGCACCGGAACCCCGCTCGGCGACCCGATCGAAATCGACGGCCTGCGACAGGCTTTCGCCGTCTCCGAAGAGCAGCGGTCCGGGCCTTGCTACGTGGGCTCGGTCAAGTCCAACATCGGGCACCTGGAGTCGGCGGCCGGTATCGCCAGCCTGATCAAGACCATTCTGTGCCTCAAACACCGCGCGATCCCCGGCACGCTGCACTACACCAGCCCGAACCCGGAACTGCACCTGGATTCCGGCCCGTTTGCGATCCGCAGCGAGTACGGGCCGTGGGAGTCCGACGGTATTCGCCGCGCCGGGGTCAGCTCGTTCGGGGTGGGCGGCACCAACGCGCACGTGGTCCTGGAGGAATGGCCCCAGGAAGCACCGGCCGGCGCCGCACCGCGGCCCGGTCCCGAGGTGCTGCTGCTGTCGGCGCGCACCGCCGAAGCGCTGCAACAGGGGCGCGCGGAGCTGGCCGCCGAGCTCGCCGGTGGCTCCGACGGGTCTGACACCGAGGCGCCGAATCTGCCCGATGTCGCCTACACGCTGGCGCGCCGGCATCCCGAGAAGCTCCGGCTGGCCGCGGTCGTCGCCGACCGGGCCGACGCGGCCGGCGTGCTGGGCGCCGAGGAGAGCGAGAACGTGTTCGTCGGCGAAGGGGTCGCCGATGACGTGGGCTCCGACACCGAGCGGGTGGTGTTCCTGTTCCCGGGCCAGGGCGCGCAGCACATCGGCATGGCACGCGGGCTCTACGACACCGAACCGGTGTTCGCCGAGCACTTCGATGCCTGCATCGCCGGTTTCGACGCCGAACTGGGCTTCGACCTGCGCGCAGTGATCTTCGACGGCACCTCGCGTGACCTCGAGCGCACCGATCGCACCCAACCCGCGCTGTTCACCGTGGAATACGCACTGGCGAAGCTGGTCGAAAGCTACGGGGTGCGTCCGGCGGCGCTGGTGGGCCACAGCATCGGCGAGTACGCCGCGGCCACCATCGCCGGGGTCTTCGACCTCGACACCGCGATCAAGGTGGTCGCGATGCGGGCCCGGCTGATGCACGCCGCGCCGCGCGGTGTCATGGTGGCGGTGCCGCTGAGCCCCGACGCGGTCGGCACCTACCTGACCGGCGATGTCGACCTCGCCGCGGTCAACGACCCGGACGGCTGCGTGGTGGCCGGCGCCGAAGCCGCCATCCGGGAGTTCTCCGAGGCGCTCAAGCAGGCCGGGATCAATGCGCGGCGGGTGCGTACCTCGCACGCGTTCCACTCCCGGCTGATGGAATCGATGATCGGTGAGTTCACCGCCTTCCTGTCGCGGCAGACGCTGCGCGAACCGCAGATCCCGCTGCTGTCGAACCTGACCGGCACCTGGCTGGCGCCCAGCGAGGCGACCAACCCGGCGACGTGGGCGCGCAGCGTGCGGGCCACGGTGCGCTTCGCCGACGAGATCGACACCCTGCTGGACGAGCCGCACCGGGTGCTGGTGGAGGTCGGGCCCGGCGCGACGCTGACCGCGTCGGCGGCACGCCACCCGAAGTTCGCGGCCACCCACCGGACCGTCCGGTTGATGCGCCACCACGCCCAGAACCGTGACGACCGTGACGCCTTTCTGCTGGGCCTCGGGCAGCTGTGGGCCGCCGGCGTCGACGTCGACTGGAGCCCGCTGCGCGGCGACTACCAGCCCAGGCGTGTCACGGTGCCGGGTTATCCGTTTGAGCGCCAACGGCATTGGCTGGAGCACAATGCCGGCGCCACCTGGGTCTCGGCTGCCGGCACGGCCAACGGTGCCGCGGCGGGCGGGCAGACCGGCACCGATGGTGCCGGCGGCTCGGCCGGGTCTTCCATGGAGGCGACGCTGCAACGCATCTGGGCGATCTGCCTGGGAGTCGGCTCGGTCGAGACCAACGCGAACTTCTTCGACATCGGCGGGGACTCGCTGGTGGCGATCAGCGTCGCGATGGCCGCCTCCCACGAGGGGCTCGACATCACCCCGCAGGACCTGTACGACAACCCGACGGTGTCGGCGCTCGCCAAGGCGCTGACCGCGCGTTACGCCGCCGGCGGTCTGGCCCGCCAGTCGCCCGGCGACGTCGAACACCCGCCCGTCCCGCCGAACATCACCTACTTCCTGGAGAACGGTGTCCGCGAGCACGGCCGCTGGCGTATCCCGCTGATCCTTCGGCTGCGGCCCGACGTCACCGTCGACGACGTCCGCTCGGTGCTCACCGCGGTCGTCAACCACCACGACGCGCTGCGGCTGCGCATCACCGAGCGGGCCGGCACCTGGGAGCAGCACATCGCCGAACCGGGTGAGTTCGGCGAGATCAGCACCCATTCGCTGCCCGAGGGGCTCACCGCCGAGCACGACGCGGTGCGCACCATGCTGGCCGAACACATCCGCGAACAGGAGCTGTCGAGCCCGCCGCTGACCGCGCTCTACATCCGCGGCGCGTCGGGGGAGCTGTGCCACCTGGCGCTGAGCCTGCACGCCGGAGTCGGCGACGAGGCGTCCCGCGACATCCTGGTCACCGACATCTTCACCGCGTTCGGTCAGCAGCTGGCGGGCAACGACATCGAGCTGGCTCCGGTCGGTGTCGGATGGGCCGAATGGTCACAGCGCTGCGCCGGGCTGGCCACCCACCCGGCAGTGCTGGAAAGCCGCGACTTCTGGTTGCAGGCAACGAAATCCGCGAACCTGCGGCTGGGCTCCGACGTTTCGGAGCCACCGTCGGCTGCCGACCTGTCCAAGCTCACCTCGACGCTGGCCGCCGGCGACACCAGCGAGATCGACGACGCACGCCGTCGGCTGCGGCTGCCGATCAACGAGATCCTGCTGGCCGGGCTGGGCCGGGCGGTGGCATCGGCGGTCGGGGAGGGCACCGTCGCCGTCGACCTGGGCGGCGCCGGCCGTTCGGTGCTCAAACCCGACATCGACCTGCGGCGGACCGTGGGCTGGTTCACCACGATCTACCCGGTCGCGCTGCGCTGCGCCACCGGTAGTCAGGCCACCGCGCGGCAACTGCTGGACGAGGTCCACGAAACCTTGGGCGCAGTACCGCACTACGGCATCGGCTACGGCCTGTTGCGCTACCTCTACGCGCCGACAGCACGGCTGTTCGGCTCGGTGGCACCCGCCGACGTCCACTTCGCGTACCTCGGGGCGATCCCCGAGCTGCCGTCACTCGGCGACGCGCCGGTGCAGTTCGATCCCGACACCGCGATGCCGCTGCGCGACGCGATCCCGGGCCTGGGGCACGCGCTCGAGCTGCGGGCCTACCGCGCCGCCGGTGTGCTGCACCTGGACTGGTGGTACGACAACCGCCGCATCGAGGAGTCGGTGGTGCGTTCGATCGCGGACGGGTTCTCGACGGCGGTGATGGAGCTGGTCGCCGAGGCCATCGCCGAAGACGACATCGAGTCCACCGATGACGAGATGGCGCTGGTCGAGCTGTCTTAGGTTAGGAGAGAACCACCAAAGTGTTTGCCACGTCG
>CAYNJD010000069.1:0-12790 GCA_964397355.1 uncultured Mycobacterium sp.
GCGTTGTAGTAGCCGTTGATGGTGTAGGGCCCGCGCACCAGCAGCTCACCCTCGTCGGCCTCGGCGCCGTCCTCGTCGACCACCCGCAGCTCGTCGTCGTCGCACAGCGGCCGGCCCTGCGTGGTCTCGAGCCGCTCCGGGGCGTCACCGGGGCGGGTGTAGCACAGCAACCCCTCGGCCATCCCGAAAACCTGCTGCAGGCCAGGGGTCAGCGCCGCTCGGATCCGGCGGGCGTCGCCGGCGGCCAGCTTGGCTCCACCGACCTGCAGCAGCCGCAGCGTCGTCGGCCGTTGCGGCTCCCAGTCGCAGGCCTGCGCCCACAGTGTGGCCAGCGCCGGCACCAGCGCGGTGACCGTCACCCGATGGCGGGCGATCGCGGCGAAAGCCGCCTCCGGGCTGGGGTCGGCACCGAACACGGTGACCGCACCCACCGACATGGCGCCCAGCAGGCCGGGGCAGGCCAGCGGGAAATTGTGCGCCGCCGGCAACACCGCCAGGTAGACGTCGTCGGCGGCCAGCTCGCACAGCTGCGCGCTAGCCGTGGCGTTGTAGAGGTAGTCGTCGTGGGTGCGGGGGATCAGCTTGGGTAACCCGGTGGTGCCCCCGGATACCAGCAGCAGCGCCGGGGCGGCCGGGTCCGGCGTGAACCGCGGTACCGGCGGGCCGCCGGCCGTGTCGTCGATGATCAGCCGGCGCAGCCCCAGTTCGGCGGCCATCGCCGGATAATCGAATCCCGCAGTGGCGTCGGGGATCACGATGCCGGCCGCATCACTGACCGCGGCCAGCTGCCCGATCTCGGCGGCGCGGTGACCGGGTAGGCACAGCACTGGGACGGCGCCCGCCCGCAGCAGCCCGAACAACGCGACCGCGAACGCGCAGCCGTTGGGCAACTGCAGTAACACCCGGTGGCCGGGCTCGATACCCAGCCGACGCAGGCCCGCCGCGGCGTTATCGGCGGCCGCGTCCAGCTGCGCGTAGGACAGTGTGGTGGCCGGGTCGATCACCGCGGGGCGGTCCGGCCAGCGCGTGGCCGCGTCGTCGAGCAGTGACCCCAGCGGCCGGCCCTGCCAATACCCGGCAGCGCGGTAGGCGGCGGCTCGCTCATCCGGAAACGGTACGAACCCCTGCATGCGTACTCCTGTCCGTTGAGTCTGCGCCTATGGCGGGAAACTGCGAGTGGGCCCCGCCCTCCACGCAGGGTCATCGATGATCGTAGATAGAGTAGCGTCGACGAAATTAGGGCAGCCTTCACTAACGAAAGGTGGCGGGGTGGGGCCGGACGACATTCGCGCACAGGTCGCTGACCTGCTCGGCATCCCGGCCGGCACGCTCGACCCCGGTGCCGATCTGGTCGCCCACGGTCTGGACTCGATCCGGATGATGAGCCTGGCAGGCCAATGGCGCCGTCGCGGCCTGGACGTCGACTTCGCCGCGCTGGCCGCGCAACCCACCGTCGCCGCCTGGACCGCGCTGGTCGCGGAGGCGTCGTCGGCGGCGCCGCCGGCGGGCGCCTCCGCGTCTGAACCCGACGACGCGCCGTTTCCGCTGGCCCCGATGCAGCACGCGATGTGGGTGGGACGCGACGACGACGTGGCGCTGGGCGGGGTGGCCGGGCACCTGTACGTGGAGTTCCAATCCAGCCCGGAAGGCCCCGGGCTCGACCCGGACCGGCTGGCCGCGGCCGCTGATGCGCTGGCCGCCCGGCACCCGATGCTGCGGGTCGGGTTCCTGCCCGACGGCACCCAGCACATCCGGGCCGACGCCGGGCTGCCGGTGACGGTGGCCGACCTGCGCGGCCTGGATGCCGCCGAGGTATCCGAGCGGCTGGCCTCGACTCGAGAGGTGAAGTCGCACCAGCAGCTCGACGGTGCGGTCTTCGAGCTCACCGTGTCGCTGTTGCCGGACGGCACCGCGCGGCTGCACGTCGACCTGGACATGCAGGCCGCCGACGCGATGAGCTACCGCACCCTGATGGCCGACCTGGCCGCCGCCTACCGGGGGGCGGCGTTGCCGCAGCTGGGCTACACCTACCGGCAGTACCGCCAGGCCGTTACCGAGCGGGAACCCGACGAGCGCCACCGGCAGTGGTGGGCGCAGCGCATACCCGAACTGCCCGACCCGCCCAAGCTGCCGCCACCGGCCGGGATTCCGGCCGACCCGCGCCGCAGCACCCGGCGCTGGCACTGGCTCGACCCGGCAACCCGCGACGCGCTGTTCGGCCAGGCCCGCGCCCACGGCGTCACCCCGGCGATGACGCTGGCCGCCTCGTTCTCCCACACCCTGGCCTGCTGGTCGGACGGGCCGCGCTTCCTGCTCAATGTGCCGCTGTTCGGGCGGGAGCCGTTGCACGACGACGTCGATCGGCTGGTCGGCGACTTCACCTCGTCGCTGCTGCTCGATGTGGATCTGAGCGCTGCGGAGACCGGTGCGCAACGCGCCCACGCCGTGCAGGACGCCATGCGCACCGCCGCCGCGCACGCCGACTATCCGGGCCTGGCGGTGCTGCGCGATCTGAGCCGGCACCGCGGCACCCAGGTGCTGGCCCCGGTGGTGTTCACCAGCGCGCTCGGGCTGGGGGAGTTGTTCGCCGCCGAGGTCACCCAGACCTTCGGCACCCCGGTGTGGATCATCTCGCAGGGACCGCAGGTGCTGCTGGATGCGCAGGTCACCGAGTTCGACGGCGGGGTGCTGGTGAACTGGGATGTGCGCGAGGAGATGTTCGCCCCCGGCGTGATCGACGCCATGTTCGCCCACCACATCGCCGACCTGCACCGGCTCGCCGGTGGCCGGGGCTGGGAGGAGCCGGCCCCGGCCGCGCTGCCCGCCCCGCAGGCCGAAGTGCGGGCTTCGGTGAACGCCGGCACCGCCGAGCCCAGCGGAGAAACCTTGCAGCACGGTTTCTTTGAGCGGGCCGCGCTGAACCCCGATGCGGCTGCGGTGCTGCACGGTGAGTCGGTGGTCAGCTACCGGGAGCTTCGCGATCAGGCGCTGGCGGTGGCCTCGGCGCTGCGTGACCGCGGCGTGCGTCCCGGTGACACCGTAGCGCTGCTGGGTCCCAAGGGTGCCGAGCAGATCCCGGCGCTGCTGGGCATCCTGACCGCCGGTGCGGTGTATCTGCCGATCGCCGCCGACCAGCCCCCCGATCGGGTGCAGCGCATCCTGGCGTTGGGCGGAGCTTCGGTGGCACTGGTCACCGGGGACGCGGTGCCGCCGTTGGAGATTCCGGGGTTGAGTGTGCGCGACGCCGTCGCCGGCGCCGGCGTTGCCGATCCGGTGGACGTCGACCCGTCCGCGCTTGCCTACGTGGTGTTCACCTCCGGGTCCACCGGTGAGCCCAAGGGCGTCGAGGTCACCCACGATGCGGCGATGAACACCGTCGAAACCCTCAGCGCACGTTTCGGTTTCGGCCCGAACGACCGCAGCCTGGCGTTGCTGACCCTGGACGCCGACATGTCGGTGCTGGACGTGTTCGCCATGCTGCGCGCCGGGGGAGCGGTCGTGATGGTCGACGAAGCCGACCGCCGCAGTCCCGAGGTGTGGGCCCGCTTGGTGCAGCGGCACCGGGTCAGCGTGCTGAACCTGATGCCCGGCGCGTGCGAGATGCTGGTATCGGTCGGTGGCGAACTGTCTTCGGTGCGGGTGGTTTTGACCGGCGGCGACTGGGTCCGTCCCGAACTGGCGCGGCGGTTCCAGGCGGTGGCGCCCCGGGTGCGATTCGCCGGGCTGGGCGGGGCCACCGAAACCGCCATCCACGCCACCGTCTGCGAGGTCGACGGCGCCCCACCGGCCGATTGGGCCTCGGTGCCCTACGGCACGCCGCTGCCCAACATCGCCTGCCGGGTGGTCGGCGCCGACGGGGCCGACCGCCCGGATTGGGTGGCCGGCGAGCTGTGGGTCGCCGGGCGCGGCATCGCCTCGGGCTATCGCGGCCGGCCCGACCTGACCGCCGAGAAGTTCGTCGAGCACGATGGCCGAACCTGGTATCGCACCGGCGATCTGGCCCGCTACCGGCCGGGCGGCGTGCTGGAATTCGTCGGCCGCGCCGATCACCGGGTCAAGATCAGCGGATACCGGATCGAACTCGGTGAGGTCGAGGCCGCGCTGCGCCGGCTGCCCGGGGTGGCCGAGGCGGTGGTGGTCGCGCTGGCCGACGCCGCCGGGCGTGAGGTGTTGGCGGCCGCGGTCCGCGCCGACGACCCGGCGGTGAGCGTCGCGGGGCTGCATGGCGGGCTGGCCGAGGCGTTGCCCGAGCACATGATCCCGCGGCAGCTGGTGCTGGTTGCGGCGATTCCCTACACGGTTTCGGGAAAGATCGACCGTCGGGCGGTGACGGCCGAACTGGCCGCGGGCATGGCAGCATCGGACGGCTACCGGGAGCCGGTCACCCCGTTGCAACGCGCGTTGGGCGCGATCATCTCCGAGGTGCTCGGTGTTGCGCGCGTCGGCGCTGATGACGACTTCTTCGCCCTCGGTGGCGATTCGGTGCTGGCCACCACCGCGGTGTCACGTATCCGCACCTGGCTGGATGCGCCCGGCGCGGCGGTCGCCGACATCTTCGCCACCCGCACCGTCGCCAAGCTCGCCGACCGGCTCGCTGCCGCCGAGCCCGATCCCGGACGGCTGGACGCGGTCGCGGAGATCTATCTGGAAGTAGCGCAGTTGGATTCGGCGGAGGTCGCCGATGCGCTGGCTCAAATCGACTGACTCACCTCGCCAGCCGGAAGCCGCACTGCAACGGGGTCGACCATCCGCCTACCGCGGCGGACCGACCGGCCTTGTGGCTCCGGGCGTTCCGGGAGTGCGTAGAACTCGTACGCCTGTTGGGTGGGTGGGGCTTGGGGTTGGAAGGGTTGGTACCACCACCAGTCGGCGCGTTCGCCGAGTGGTCCGGGGCAGGGTGGGGCCGCCGTCTTCCCAGTGTTGGATGTGGTGGGGCACGCCGTCACGTTCGAACCAGACTTCGAAGGTGGCGTCGCACAGCAGGTTTTGGCGTTCGGCGTCGGTCAGTTGTGGGCCCAGGTGCACGGCGGCGGCGTGCTGCTGCACGTCGCGGTGGGCGGCCACGGTGGAGTGCTGCCCGTGGGGCCGGCGCGCGGCCTCGACGTCCCATCCGGTTTCGACCAGGCGCATAAACGTATCCCCAGTGGTCGGCAGCGGCGGTGCTTGGTCGCAGTCCGCGCCATCGTGGTCGTGTTTCCACTCGGCTATCGGGGTATCCAGGTGGGATTGCAGCGCCGCGTCGAATTCGGCGGCATCCAAAGGGTTCAGTGTGATCCGCCAGCAGCTGCGGTGCGCGTCGCTGGTTTTGCTGACCGAGCGTTCCGGCTCGGGCCGGTGAGACCCCCTCGACGGCTGGGAAACGGCAGCCGGATCGCGATTTTGGGGGTGGTGGGCCACAGCCGTGGTGTGCCAGCATCAATGATGTGAACACGCGCCGGTGGGTCGTGTTGTTCGGCGGTCCGTTGGTGGCGGCCGTGGCGATGCTGCCCGGTGCCCCGGTCGTCGTTCCCGCCGCATCCGCTGCCGCGTGTCCCGACGTCGAGGTGACCTTCGCCCGGGGCACCGCCGAACCGCCCGGTGTCGGCGGCGTCGGACAGAAGTTCGTCGATGCGTTGCGCCCGCGGGTCGGGGGACGCTCGATGGGGGTGTATGCCGTCAACTACCCGGCAGGCGAGGACTGGCCGCCGTCGGCGTCCGCCGGCGCCGCCGACGCGAATGCGCACGTTCAATCCATGGTTGCGAACTGCCCCAACACCAAGCTGGTGCTCGGCGGATACTCCCAAGGCGCGATGGTCATCGACCTGATCACCATCGCGCGAGCATCGGTGGCGGGCTTCAACGCTGCGACCTTGTCGGCCGAGGAGGCCGAACATGTGGCTGCGGTGGCGGTGTTCGGGAATCCGACCGGCAGGTATCTGGGGGGACCGATCAGCGAGATCAGCCCGTGGTACGGAGCCAAGGCCATTGATCTGTGTGCGGACGGCGATGCGATCTGCACTCCGGGCGCCGTTGCCCTGCCTTCGCACGACGAGATGTTCTCGGCGCCGCACCTGTCCTACGAGCAGTCGCCGATGCCCGGTCAGGCCGCGGCTTTCGTGGCGAGCCGGGTCTGAGCCGGGACGGTCGGATCCCGCTTCACCCGACCACTTCCGACGCCCAGTATTCGCGCAGGCTCGCGATCTGATCGCCGTCGAACTCCAGAATCGCGACCTCCCTCATCCGCTTGCGCTGCCCCTGCACGACGTCGTCGAAGGTGGCCTCCCACTCGGCGATCACCGTGGTGCCGTCGTCGGCGGTGTAGAGGTTGAGCAGCCGGGCGTCGATGTCGGCCTGCCCCTCGACGACCTTGGTCTGCCAGTAATCCCGTATCCCGGCGCGGGTCCGGATCGGTTCTGCCAGCACCCGCTCGTGGTAGACGGCGTCCTCGGTGAAGATCGTGACGATCAGCTCGGGGTCCTGGGTCATCCAGGCCCGCAGGTAGGTGTCGATCGTTACGGGGGCATTCATCATGGGTGCTCTCTCACCGGTGCACGCATTCGGCCGGCCGGCTCGGCTGTCCGTGCCTCCCGCGGCACCACCGGCAAGGCCGACAACGCGGCCAGCCCGCACAGCGCGAACGCCAGCGGGTACCCGGACACGTCGATCACCTCACCGAACACCGGCGGTCCGACTCCTGACGTCAGTCGCTGGGTGGTGTTTTGGGCGCCCATGGCGCGTCCACTCCAGTACGGCCCGGCGATCTCGGGGATGGCGGTGAACGCCAACCCGTTGTCCAGCACGGTGACTACCGCCGCGACGATCATCAACGGCACCGCCAGCGCCGAGTTGAGCTGCTCGCTGATCGCCAGACCGGCCATGACCAGCGCGGCAGCGACGGCGATAACCCGGATCGGTCGCATCCGCGACCCGAGGTGGTCCGACCAGCGGCCCGCCGCGATCCTGCCCGCCGCGCCCCCCAGCTGCGACACGCTCACCAGCACACCGGCCGACCCGACCGCCCAGTGGTGATCCTCGATCAACCACACCAGCATGAACGTCAGCACCACCGTCTGGGGCACCATCAGCAGCGACGACGCGAAGTGAATCCGCCACAGCGCACTTCTCCCCAGGTAGGGGTTGGCCAACTGTTCGGCCGGCGCGGTCTTGCGTTCGTGTCTGGGCGGGTCCTTCACACTCACGGCGCTGATCACCGCCGATGCCGCGCACACCGCCGCCGGGAAGAGCAGCGCCACCGAGAAGTCGTGTTCGCCCAATTCCGGCAGCACCAAGGCCGCCACCGCGATACCCAATGGTTGCGCGGTCTGCCGGATACCCATGGCCAGGCCACGCTGATCGGGCGGGAACCAGCCGGTCACCAGGCGGCCGCTGGCGGTGTTGGCGCTGGCGGCGGCCATTCCACCGGCGAACAGGCAGGGTGCTTCGAACCACATGGAGGTCGGCACCAGCGCGGCGGCCAGCGCCGCGACGGCGGTCAGGGCCAGGCCCAGGGTCAGCACCAGCCGCTCGCCGACCCGATCCGTCAGGTAACCCCATCCGATCAGCGTCAGCACCATGCCCAGGCTGGGCATCGACGACAGCATGCCGGCCTCGGCCAGGCTGATGCCGCGTTCGTCGTCAAGGACGGGGATCAGAAACGCGATGCCGTTGATGAAGACCGTCGCGCACAACGTCGCGATCAGCCCGACGATGAGTAACCACCACCGCCGCACGGCGCTGATCGAGCCGGATACTGGCTGGTGCCGGTCACGCATCTCGGCGGTCAGCCTAGTGGACGCAAACGGTGAGCAGACGGCAAGCAGAAGACATTGCGCCCGGATTTCCGACACGTCGCCGATGGGGGTAACCTAACCCAGGAAAATTAGGGCAGCCTTTACTAACACCGGAGGGGATCGGATGGGCGGCGACGACACCTCGGCCGTCGCGCAGTTCCCGACCTGGATTGGCCGCTTTCCCGGCCCCGGCACCGCGACCCTGGTGTTCCCGCACGCCGGGGGTGCCGCCGTCAATTACCGCCCGCTGGCGCTGGCGCTGGCCGCCGGAGCCGACACCTACGTCATGCAGTATCCGCAGCGTGCCGACCGGTTCCGGGAACCGGCCGCCGAAACCCTGCCGGAGCTGGCACGCAGCCTGTTCGACGCCGCGCCCTGGCACCAGATCGGGCCGCTGCGACTGTTCGGCCACAGCATGGGGTCGATCGTCGCGTTCGAGTTCGCCCGGCTGGCAGAGGAGCGCGGCATCGAGGTCCAGCGGTTGTGGGCGTCGGCCGGGCCGGCCCCGGGCGCGGTGGCCGGGCTGCGCAAGCTGCCCACCGGAGACGACGACCTGCGTGCCGAACTGGCCGAGTTGGGCGGCACCGACCCGCGAATACTGGCCGACCAGGAGTTCCTCACCCTGCTGCTGACCCCGGTGCGCTCCGACTACCTGGCCTTCAACCGCTATCGGTGTGCGCCGGAAGTGGCCATCCGGGCCGGCATCAACGTGCTGGGCGGCCGCTCCGACGACCGGATCAGCACCGACCTGCTGGAACGCTGGGCCGACCACACCACCGGCGCCTGCACGGTGTCGCTGTATGACGGTGGGCACTTCTACCACTACGAGCACATCGACACCCTGGCCAAGCGGATCATCGCCGATGACTGACCGGTGCCAGGATCCGGTCGTCATCGTCGGCCTGGGCGTCGAGGCGCCCGGCGGAATCGACACCGCCGAGCAGTACTGGTCACTGCTGGCCGACGGACGTGAGGCGCTGAGCGCAATCCCCGAGGACCGGGACTGGGCGGTACGCGAACTCATCGACGGATCGCACCGCGACGGCTTCAAGCCCATCTGCAACGCCGGCGGATTCCTTTCCGGCGCGGCTGAATTCGACCCCGGCTTCTTCGGCATCGCACCGCGAGAAGCCGTGGCGATGGACCCGCAACAACGCGTCGCGCTGCGGGTGGCCTGGCGCGCCCTGGAGGACGCCGGCATCAACCCCGACGATCTCACCGGCCACGACGTCGGCGTCTACCTCGGAGCCTCGGTCACCGGGTACGGCCCGGACATGGCGCAGTTCTCCGCCCACAGCGGGCACCTGCTGCCCGGCACCGCGCTGTCGGTGATCTCCGGTCGGGTCGCCTACACCCTCGGGCTGGCCGGCCCGGCCCTGACCGTCGACACCTCCTGCTCGTCGGCGCTGTCCGCAATGCACCTGGCGGTCCAGGCGATCCGGACCGGTGACGCCGACATGGCGCTCGCCGGCGGGGTGTGCGTGATGGGCTCACCGGGATTCTTCGTCGAGTTCTCCAAGCAGCACGCGCTCTCCGACGACGGCCACTGCCGGCCCTACAGCGCCGCCGCCACCGGAACGGTGTGGGCCGAGGGTGCTGGAATCTTTGTGCTGCAACGTAAGTCAGCCGCGCTGCGGCAACGCCGGCACATCTACGGCGAGGTGCTGGCCAGCCGGCTCAACCAGGACGGCCACACCACCGGGTTGCTCACCCCCAGCGAGCAGGCCCAGCAGCGACTGTTCCGGCATGCGCTGGCCGAGGCGGATGTGCACCCCGGCCAGGTCGGCATGATCGAGGGCCACGGAACCGGCACCCGGGTCGGCGATCCCGTCGAACTGCGGTCGCTGATCAACGTCTACGGCGCCGACACCGAACCCGGCGCCGGCCCACGACTCGGCTCGGTCAAGTCCAACATCGGGCACACCCAGGCGGCCGCCGGAGCGCTCGGCCTGACCAAGGTGCTGCTGGCCGCCGAGCACCAGCGCATCCCGCCCACCCTGCACGTGCGCGACGGGTGGCACGACGGCATCGACTGGGATGGCCACGGCATCACCCTGGCCGAGACCATCACCGGCTGGCCGGCCCGCGACGGCCGCCGCATCGGCTCGGTCTCGGCGTTCGGGATGAGTGGTACCAACGCGCATCTGATCGTCGCGGTCGACGAAGAGGCGGCGCCGTGCTGAGCAGCCACCCGACCGCCCTGCCCGACGGCCGCATCCCCGTCCTGATCTCGGCGCACGCCCGCGACCTGGTCGCGGCCGAGGCCGGGGCGCTGGCACGCTACCTGCGCGCCCGCCCCGCCGGGGTGGGCGATGTAGCGCACACGCTACGGGCCACCCGGCCGATCCGCCGGTACCGCACCGTGATTCGCGCCCGCGACACCGACGAACTCATCGGTGGCCTCGACGCGGTGTACCACGGCGTCGACCACCCGCTGGTGGCACGATCGCACGACCAGCAGCCCGCCCGCACCGCCTTCGTGTTCCCCGGGCAGGGCAACCAGTGGCCCGGTATGGGCGCCGACTTGTTCGGCGTCGCCGCCTACCGCGCCGAGGCGGACCGTTGCGAGGACGCGTTCGGCCGCGCCGGTCACGCCTCGCCGTTGAGCTACCTGGGCGGCACCGACGACCCCGACCCGGTGGTGGTGCAGGCCGCACAGTTCACCCACGCCGCGGCGCTGGCCGCCACCTGGCGGCATTTCGGCGTGCTGCCCGACATCACCGTCGGCCACAGCCTGGGCGAGCTCGCCGCCGCCTACACCGCCGGGGTGGTGGACCTGGATGCCGCCGTCGCGGTGGTGATCGCGCGGGCCGAGCTGACCGATGATGCGCCGGGCCGCTTCGGCATGGCGATGATCGCCCTGGGCGCCGAGGCCGCCGCCGGGTTCATCGCCGGTATCCCCGGCTGGCTGGAGCTGTCGGTGGTCAACGGCCCGGAATCGGTGGTCGTCTCCGGCGAATGGGCCGCGGTGCAGCAGCTGCTGGAGCGCGCCGGCCGGCACGGGGTGTTCGCCCGCGAGCTGGCGGTGCGCTACCCGGCCCACACCAGCGTTTTGGAGCCGCTGCGGGACCGCATGATGGGGCAGCTTCCCGACGCGGGATTCCACAGCGCCCCGGTCGAATTCATCGGCTCGGTGTACGGCGGCCCGATCCCGCCGGGAAAGACGTTCCGGCAGTACTGGTTCGACAATCTGCGCCAGCAGGTGCGTTTCGACCTGGCGGCCGCCGCCGCGGTGGCCCGCGGCGTCACCACATTCATCGAGATGTCGGCGCATCCCACCCTGCTCGTCCCGCTCGGCGACATCGCCGGCACCGCGCAGGTGCTGGGCAGCGCCGACCGTGACCACCCCGCCGACCAGGCACTGGCCGCCAACATCGCCGCCGCGGCGATCGCCGACCCGGGCTACCGCTGGCGAGACTTCGCCGCAGCGGCCGACACCACACCGCTGCGTCACTTTCCGCACGCGCCGATGCACACCACCAGGCTGTGGGCCGGCAGCAGGTCACCGCGCCCGGCACGGCCGGTCGTCATGACCGAGCACTGGCGACCCGTCGCGGACCCACAACACCGGCCAGGTGGCGTCGCGGTCATCGACTACTCCGGGGAATCGCCGGACCTGGCCGACCGGCTGGTGGCGGGCTTGGACGGCGCCACAGACTCGGCGCACGCCGAACTGCTGGTGTTGGTGGCACCGCCCGCGGACGCGGTCGAGATCACGGCGGCGGCAGCCATGTTCGCGCGGCACGCGGCCACGCAGACGTCGACGGCACCCGGACCCGACTGCCGACGGGTGTGGCTGCTCACCCGCGGCGCCGAACGCCTGGAGGGTGATCCGCCGCCGCGGCCGGCGAGTTCCGCGCTGGCGGCGCTGCACCGCAGCACCGGGTTCGGCTATCCCGACCAGACGTTCGCGCACCTGGACCTGCCCGTCGAGCCCACCGCCGCCGACATCCGGTCCGCGCTGGCAGCACTGTCGCTGAGCGAGACCGAAGTCGCGGTGCGTGCCGGGCGGCTCGCGGTGCGCCGGCTGGTCGAGTCTCCCGCCGCGCCGGGCGTACCCGCGGTCTGCGAAACCGTGGTGATCAGCGGTGGTACCGGCGCCATCGGGATGGCATTCGCCTCGTTCTGCGCCGAACACGGCGCCCGCGACATCACCCTGCTCAGCCGCGGCGGGGCAGGTGGCGACGTGGCCGTCCGGTTGGATGCGCTGCGCGCGCGCACCGGTGCGCGCATCACCGCGATCCGATGCGATATCACCGACGACGCGGCCGTTGCGGCCGCGATCGATCAACATCACCCGGCGCCGGCCGGGCTGCTACTGCACACCGCGTCGGCGGAAGCGATCGCCACCGAAGCGATCACCGAGGCTGCGGTTCGGGATGCTCTGGGCGCCAAGGTGATCGGACTGGACAATCTGGTGCGGCATTGGCCGATGCACGCCGACGCGCAGGTGCTGGCCTGCTCGTCGGTACTGGCACTGTGGGGCGGGTCGGGGCACGGCCTGTACGCGGCGGCCAACCGCATGGCCGACGCCCTGGTGGGGCGGCTGCGGGCAGCCGGCCTGCACGCCAACTCGATCCGCTGGGGGCTGTGGCGCAACGTGGCCGTGGTCAGCGGCGAGGAGAAGAATCGGATCGCCCGGACCGGCCTCACCCCGATGCCGCCGGAAGCCGCGATCACCGCCGGGCTCGCCGCCGAGCCCAACGACCCGGCAATCCTGGCCGCCGACTTCGACCGGCTGGCGGTGTTCTTCGACAGCCAGGGCGTGCCGTCCCCGTTCGACGACCCGGTTGCGGCGGCCCCGGAAGGCTCCGATGCGGACCGTCCCATCAGCGAGGTGGTGGCCGCGGAACTGGTGGCGGTGCTCGGCGTGGACCGGACCGACGACATCGACATGCATCGGGCACTGGTCGACCTCGGTCTGGATTCCCTACTGGCACTGGACCTGCGCAAGCGGCTGGGCCGCGCGACCGGCCGGCGCGTGGCGCTCGGGCCGCTGCTGGCCGGCATGACCGGAGCCC
>CAYNJD010000070.1:0-2191 GCA_964397355.1 uncultured Mycobacterium sp.
CCACGGGGCCGCCGCGCGACTCATCGCGCAAAAATTGTGTCCGAGGGGGGACTTGAACCCCCACGCCCGTTAATAGGGCACTAGCACCTCAAGCTAGCGCGTCTGCCATTCCGCCACTCGGACCGACCCGGTTGCGCCCGGGCAGCTAAGGCTAACGGATGCCGATCGCCGGACCCAAACCCACTCGCCCCAAGCCCGGCGTGGGGAAGTGGTAGGAAAGGTAACTGTGACGGTTTGCCCCGATCCTGCCGACGAAGTGGTGGACCTCGTCAGCGCGCTGATCCGGTTCGACACCTCCAACACCGGTGAGCCCGAAACCACCAAGGGCGAAGCCGAGTGCGCCCGCTGGGTCGCCGCGCAACTGCAGGAAGCCGGCTTCCAGACCGAGTACGTCGAGTCCGGCGCCCCGGGGCGCGGCAACGTCTTCGCCCGGCTCAAAGGCAGCGACCCGGACCGCGGCGCTCTGCTCATTCACGGCCACCTCGACGTGGTGCCCGCCGAGGCCGGTGAGTGGAGCGTGCACCCGTTCTCCGGTGCGGTCACCGACGGCTACGTGTGGGGCCGCGGCGCCGTCGACATGAAGGACATGGTCGGCATGACGATCGCGGTGGCCCGGCATCTGGCGCGCGCCGGGATCACCCCGCCGCGCGATCTGGTGTTCGCGTTCGTCGCCGACGAGGAGGCCGGCGGCAAATACGGTGCGCACTGGCTGGTGGAGAACCGGCCGGACCTGTTCGCCGGCGTCACCGAGGCGATCGGCGAAGTCGGCGGATTCTCGCTGACGGTGCCGCGCCACGACGGCGGGGAGCGGCGGCTGTATCTGATCGAGACCGCGGAGAAGGGGCTGTGCTGGATGCGGTTGCGCGCCAACGGCCGCGCCGGGCACGGCTCGATGGTCAACGACGACAACGCCGTCACCGCCGTGGCCGAGGCGGTGGCGCGGCTGGGTCGCCACCGCTTCCCGCTGGTGCTCACCGAGGCGGTGGAGCAGTTCCTGGCCGCGGTCGGTGAGGAGACCGGGCACACCATCGACGTCGACTCCCCGGACCTGGAAGGCATGATCGAGAAGCTGGGGCCGATCGCCCGCATCGTCAACGCCACGCTGCGTGACACCGCCACCCCGACCATGCTGCAGGCCGGCTACAAGGCCAACGTGATCCCCGCGACGGCCGAGGCGGTGCTGGACTGCCGGGTGCTGCCCGGGCGCCAGGCGGCGTTCGAAGCCGAGGTGGACCAACTGCTGGGCCCGGACGTGACCCGGGAATGGGTCACCAACCTGCCGCCGGTGCAGACCTCCTTCGACGGCGACCTGGTCGAGGCGATGAACGCCGCGCTGCTTGCCTGCGATCCCGACGCCCGGACGGTGCCCTACATGCTGTCCGGCGGAACGGATGCAAAAGCATTCGCCCAGTTGGGTATTCGTTGTTTCGGCTTCGCTCCGCTGCGGCTGCCGCCGGATCTCGACTTCTCCGCGCTGTTCCACGGTGTCGACGAGCGGGTTCCGGTCGACGCCCTGAAGTTCGGTACGCGGGTACTCGAACACTTCCTGACACACTGTTGACACACCGACGAGAGGACGATTCATGAGTGCTGCCCCCGACCCCTACGCCGCGCTGCCGAAACTGCCGACGTTCACGCTGACCTCGTCGTCGCTCACCGACGGCCAGCCGCTGGCCAACCCGCAGGTCAGCGGCATCATGGGCGCCGGCGGCCAGGACGCCAGCCCGCAGCTGAGCTGGTCGGGGTTCCCGGAGGAGACCCGCAGCTTCGCGGTCACCGTCTACGACCCCGACGCCCCCACCGCCTCCGGGTTCTGGCACTGGGCGGTGGCCAACCTGCCGGCGACCTGCACCGAGCTGCCGGAGGGCGCCGGCGACGGCAGCCTGCTGCCCGGCGACGCGCTGACCCTGGTCAACGACGCCGGGATGCGCCGCTACGTCGGTGCCGCGCCGCCGGCCGGGCACGGCCCGCACCGCTACTACGTCGCGGTGCACGCCGTCGACAGCGAGAAGCTGGACCTGGCCGAGGACGCCAGCCCGGCTTACCTGGGCTTCAACCTGTTCATGCACGCGATCGCGCGGGCGGTCATCGTCGGGACTTACGAGCAATAGCGATTTCGGCTCGATTTTCAACGCTCAGAGAAGATTATCGCGCCGAAATCACCGGGAGGCTGAGCCGACCGCATCGTCAA
>CAYNJD010000070.1:2201-12432 GCA_964397355.1 uncultured Mycobacterium sp.
GCCGCCGGGGGGGGCCCCCGGCGGGCCGTCCCCGCCGCCGGGAGCTCGGCGCGAGGGGCGGCGCCCCGCGCCGTCCAGCGCGCCGAAATCACCGGGAACCGGAGCCGACCGCCTCGGCCAGCGAGCCGAACCCGCCGGCACGCAGCCGGTCGGCCAGCCCGTCGTGGATGGTGCGGGCCCACCGGCCACCGCCGTAGATGAACCCGGTGTAGCCCTGCAGCAGCGAGGCGCCGGCGGTGATGCGCTCCCAGGCGTCGTCGGCGGTCTCGATCCCGCCGACGCTGATCAGCACCAGCCGGTCACCGACCCGGGCGTAGAGCCGCCGCAGCACCTCGAGGGAGCGGCGGGCCACCGGCGGACCCGAGATCCCGCCGGCACCCAGCTCCGCCACGTCCGGGGTGGCCAGCCCGTCGCGGGACACCGTGGTGTTGGTGGCCACGATGCCGGCCAGGCCCAACTCCACACACAGATCGGCGACGGCGTCCAGGTCGGCGTCGGCCAGGTCGGGCGCGATCTTGACCAGCACCGGCGTGGTGGTCTCGGCGCGTACCGCGGCCAGGATGGGCCGCAGCTGCTCGACGGCCTGCAGGTCACGCAGCCCCGGGGTGTTCGGCGAGCTGACGTTGACCACCAGGTAGGCGGCCAGCGGCCCGAGCAGCCGGGCGCTGGCGCGGTAGTCGGCGACGGCGCCCTCGGGCGGGGTGAGCTTGGTCTTGCCGATGTTGACCCCGATCGGCACGTCGGGGTGATGTCGGGCCAGCCGGGCGGCCAGCGCGCCGGCGCCGTGGTTGTTGAACCCCATCCGGTTGAGCAGGGCGCGGTCGGCGGGCAGCCGGAACAGCCGCGGTGCGGGGTTGCCCGGCTGCGGCGACGCGGTCACGGTGCCGACTTCGGCGTAACCGAAACCCAGTGCGCCCCAAGCGCTCAGGCCCACGCCATCCTTGTCGAAACCGGCTGCCAGCCCCAGTGGCCCGGGAAAGCGCACCCCGAATACCGTGCTGGCCAGCACCGGGTCGTGCGGCGCCAGCCGACGCTGCAGCGCCCGGCGCGCGGGGGATAACGCGGTGGTACCGCGCAGCGCGGCGAACACGAACGTATGGCTGCGCTCGGGCGGCACCAAGAACAGTGCGCGGCGCAGCACGCCGTAGAAACCCATCCGGCTACAACCCCGGCTGGTCGACGCAGCGGTTCCCGGAGGCCGCATTCAATTGGGATTTCTTGCGGCGCAACAGCACCCGCCTGCTTCCGTCGTTGTACAACCGCACTCGGGTCAGCTCCCAACCTCGGTATTCGGCCTCGATCGACAATCGGGTCGACGCGCCGATGCGGGTGACCTCCGGTGGTAGCCGCAGCGGAATCCATTCGTATTCGTCGGACAGCTCGGCCTCCCAGCCCGCTGGGAGCCGGCGCGGGCGCAGCGCGGTCAACGCTGCCTCGCCGCATGCTCGATGACCTGCACCCCGGCTCCGGTGCCCGACACCACATACAAGGTGTCGGACTTGTCGTCGAAGGCCAGGATGTCGGGCTGCTGCACGGTTGGGTATCGAAC
Organism: uncultured Mycobacterium sp.; assembly: GCA_964397355.1. Lineage (GTDB taxonomy): Bacteria > Actinomycetota > Actinomycetes > Mycobacteriales > Mycobacteriaceae > Mycobacterium. The sequence continues at coordinate 3,751 of CAYNJD010000070.1, forward strand.
CTTCTCCACGGGGATTCCGGTGGCCAGATCGTAACCGACCACGGTGTTCGTCGCGGTCTGCGACACCCACGCGAACCCCTCGAACCCGGCCACCCCGTAGGGCGACTCCGGCACCGGGTAGGCCTGCCGCAGTATCAGCGGATCCACGCCGTACACCAGCAGCTGGCCGCCGCGAGTGTCGGCCGCCAGCACCGGTCCGTGCGGATCGGCCGCCAGCGTGGTGGTGCCCTGGCCGGCGCGCAGCGCGTACTGCGGCTTGCCGTCTGGGCCGATGGTGGTCACCGACGTCTGGCCGCGGTCCAGTACGACGACGGTATTGCCTTGCGCCACAATCTGATCGACCCGAGCGAAGATCGTCGACCGGGCGGCCGTGCGGGTTCCGTCGGCGGTCAGGGTGTGGACCGCGCCGTCGGCGCTGCCCAGCACCATCGTGCCGTCGCCGCGCCGGGCGATCGCGGTGAAGTCGACGCCGGCGGCGTCCTCGACGTCGACCCGGCTGGTGCGGCGGGTGGCCAGGTCCACGGTGAGGTAACCGCCGCGGCCGGCCAGGTAGACGACGCCCTCACCGTCACCGGTCAGCGCGGTCGCCGGACCCGGCATCGCCAGGTCGTCGGGGGCGCGGCCGGCCGGGCGAACCAGGCTGACGCCGGCCGGTGTCTGTGCGTCGGAGCCGGGATGCAGCACCACCAGCAGCCCGGTGGCGGCGTCGAACACCGCGCCGGTGGCCGGGCCGGTCAGCGGCCGCACCGTGCCGGCCGGGCGCTGCGACACCGCCGGGGACACCGCGGGCTGTGCCGCCGGGATGGTCGGCGGCGGCGCGGTGACGGGATTGGACGAGCATGCCGTGACCAGCAGCAGCGACAGCAGCAGGCCTGGCACGGGCCAGCGGGTGGGGTGCTTCGGCACGGGCAGCTCTTCCAGCTCGTCACGCTCGGATTTCGGGGCGAACAACCGATTCTAAGGAAGGCGGGCGCAGCGGATCGGCATGTCCTCGGTAACTATAAGTTCGCTTAGGTGTAATCTCGCGGCCATGACTGTCGCCGAAGACTGGCAGCTGCCATGTTCGGAGTTCTTCATCGAGGAGCTCTGGACCGGCGCCTTCGCGAGCGGATTCGGCGAGGTCGGCGACGGTCGCAGCTTCTCCTTCCGCATCGAGCAGCAGACGCTGGTCGTCGACATCTACCGGCCCCGGCTGGACTGCCCTGTCCCGCACGAGGAGGACGTGGTGGCGCGGGCGAGCCGCAGCCTGGTGGACATCGACCTCAGCGACGAGCGGAGTCTGGCTGCGGCCGTGCGTGACGCGGTGTCGGTCGCCCGTTGACCGTGCCCCGATAGCCGGCACCGGTCGCGAAAGCCGGTTCGGCGGGCCGGCGGTGACGTGCTCGGCCGGCGGCCGCCGGTGCGGGGTTCTCGCTGATGCCGATCCGGTCGTGCAGCCGGCGCAGCGGCCTGGGCGCCCACCAGTTCATCCGGCCCATCAGATGCATGAAGGCGGGCACCAGCACCGTGCGCACCAGGGTGGCGTCGGCCAGCACGGCCAGGGTCAGGCCGAGGCCGAACATCCGCATGAACGACACCTGCGCGGCGATCAGCGCGGCAAACGATATCGACATCACCAACGCCGCGGCGGTGATCACCCGGCCGGTGCGGGCCAGCCCGAGCGCGACGCTGGCGTCGTTGTCGGCCGGGGTGCGGCCGGAGGCCAGCCAGTATTCCCGGATCCGGGCGATCAGGAACACCTCGTAGTCCATCGACAGCCCGAATGCGACGCAGAACAGCAGCACCGGCATGTTGGCGACCAGTGTCCCGGTCGGCGTCGTGCCGAGCGCACCCAGATGGCCGTCCTGGAAGATCCAGACCAGCGCCCCGAACGCGGCCGTCAACGACAACACGTTGAGCGCCAGTGCTTTCACCGGCAACACCACGCTGCCGGTCAGCAGGAACAGCAGGATGAACGTGATGGCGGCGATCAGCCCCAGCACCAGCGGCAGACGTGAGGTGATGGCGGCGACGCTGTCGCGGTTGGTCTGCGCCAGCCCGGCGAACTGCACCGGCTTCCCGGCCGGCCCGGCCACCCGGTGCAACTGGTCGAGCTGATCCTCGGAGGCCGCCGAGAACAGCGGGGCGGTGCTGGCGATGGTCACCAGCGCGCTGCCCTCGACCAGGCCGGTCGGCGCCGCGGGCGGCCCCACCGGCTGCCCGCCGACGAATGTCGCGCTCGGCGCGGTGACCGCCGCCACGTGGGCCACCGCCGACAGCGCGGCCGCGTAGTGCTCGAGATCGGCTGTGGTGACGCCGGTGGCATCGGGGATGACCGCGCTGACGGTAGCGGCCGAGTCGTCGGCGAACCCGGTGCGCAGCCGGTCGCCGACCTGATGCGCCGACGCCGAGCGGGGGAGCGCCCGGTCATCGGGAAAACCCCATTTGACGCCGAGGAACGGCACCCCCAGCAGCACCAGCACGGTGACACCGGCCACTCCGACGGGCACCGCGTGGCGGATCACCGCTGTCGTCGAGCGGTGCCAGAACTGCTCTTCGACCGGTTTGGGGGCGGGCTGGCCGCGGCCCAGCAACCGCCGGGCCAGCCGGTGCATGTCGAGCGCATCGAGGCGGGCGCCGAGCAGCACGATCAGCGCCGGGGTGAGCACAATGGCCGCGCCGGCGACGAACAGCACGGTGGCCACCCCGGCGTAGGCGAACGATTTCAGGAAGTACATCGGGAACGCCACCATGACCGCCATCGACAACGCGACGGTGGTCGCCGAGAACAGCACGGTGCGGCCCGCGGTGAGCATGGTTCGGACCAGGGCGTCGTCGGGGGCCTCGCCGGCGGCAAGCTCGTCGCGGTAACGGCTGATGATCAGCAGCGTGTAGTCGATCGCCAGCGCCAGGCCCATCGCCGTGGTCAGGTTGAGGGCGAAGATCGACACGTCGGTGTAGGCGGTGATCACCCGCAGCAACATCAGCGACCCGACGATCGCCACCGCCGCCACCGCCAGCGGCAGCGCCGCCGCGAGCAGCCCGCCGAACACCCAGACCAGCACCAGAAAGCTCAACGGGACCGCGATGGATTCCATCACCAGCAGATCGTGCTGGTTCTGCGCGTTGATCTGGGCGTACATCACCGCATCGCCGCCGGCGGCGACGGTCACGCCGTCGCGGCTGTGGACCATCTCGTCCATCAGGGATTTGGCGTAGTGCTGGGCGTTGTTCTCACCGCCCTTGAGCTGCGCGATGATCAGCCCGGACGTGCCGTCGGTGCTCACCAGCCCGGGCGAACCGGTCCACGTCGAGGACACCCCGTAAACCCACGGCGAGGCCTGCAGCCGGTCGGCGATCGTGGTGCCGACCGCGGCGGCCCGATCGCTGGTGGCGCCGTCGGGGTCGGTGACGGTGATCAGCATCTGCTGGTCGCTCTGGCCGAACTTGTCGACCAGGATCCGGGTGGCCCGGGCCGACTCCGAAACCGGATCGTAGAAGCCGCCCGCCGACAGCTTCCCGGCCACCGGAGCGCCGAAGATGGCCGAACCGATCAGGATCAGACCGGCCACGGCGACCATGCGCCGCGGCGCGCAGAGCGCAGCCCGAGCGATCCCGCGCAGCATGCGGATCCTTCCGAGAAAAAGTCGCCGATCCCTGTGTTACACACGGAATCGGCGCCGCTTTGGTTCACCCGATGCACACCGCGGTCCGGTGTTGAACTCTTGAGCCGGTGACGGCGTAATCCCCGATGTGACTACATTTCCTGCCATCGCCTCGGCGACCGTGGCGTTTCCGCCGTACCGCTACAGTCAGGACGAGATGACCGCGGCGCTGGCGGATTTCGCCGGAGACGAGTTCCGGCGCTTCGGTGACGCCAGCGGAGTCGCCACCCGCCGGCTGGCATTGCCGCTGGAGCGCTACGGCGAGCTGAGCGGCTTCACCGAGGCCAACGACATCTACCTCGATGTGGCACTCGAACTCGGACAGCGGTCCCTGTCCTCGGCGCTGGACGCCGCCGGGATCGAGCCGGCCGAGGTCGACATCGTCTTCTCGACGACGGTGACCGGACTGGCGGTCCCGACCCTGGAGGCGCGGCTGGCAACACGGGTCGGGCTGCGCCCGGACGTCAAACGCGTCCCGCTGTTCGGGCTCGGCTGTGTCGCCGGTGCCGCCGGGGTGGCGCGCATGCACGACTATCTGCGCGCCTTTCCCGGCCATGTCGCGGCGCTGCTCGCAGTTGAACTGTGCTCGTTGACCATTCAGCGCAACGACCGGTCGATTGCCAACCTGGTCGCCTCCAGCCTGTTCGGCGACGGCGCCGCGGCGGTCATCGCGACCGGCGCCGAACGCCCGTCGGCGGGGCCGACGGTGCTGGCCACCCGCAGCCACCTCTACCCCGACACCGAAGATGTCATGGGATGGCACATCGGCGGCGACGGTTTCCGGATCATCCTGTCCGCCGACGTGGCGACCGTCGCCGAGAAGTATCTCGGCGAAGACGTGCGCGAATTCCTCTCCGACTACGGGCTGGACACCTCCGATGTCGCCTGCTGGATCTGTCACCCCGGCGGCCCGCGGGTGATCGAAGCCGTCGAGAACGGCTTGGGTCTGACTGCCGACGCGTTGAACCGAACCCGTAATTCGTTACGGGACAACGGTAATCTCTCGTCTGTGTCGGTACTCGACGTGCTGCGCGACACGCTGGCCGAGCCACCGCCTCCGGGTTCGATCGGCTTGATGATCGCCATGGGCCCGGCGTTCTGTTCCGAACTCGTGCTGCTGCGGTGGTAGGCCGTGTACACGCTGTTGATCGTCGCGGTCGGGACCGAGCGGTTCGTGGAACTGCTGGTCTCGCGGCGCAACGCCGGCTGGTCCTTCTCGCGCGGCGGCCAGGAATTCGGGCGCGGCCACTACCCGGTGATGGTGGCGTTGCATGCGGCGTTGCTGGCCGGCTGCCTGGTCGAGGTGTGGGCGGCCCAACGGGTTTTCGTCCCGAAGCTCGGCTGGCCGATGCTGGCGGTGGTGGCTGCGGGCCAGGCGCTGCGCTGGTGGTGCATCGCCACGCTGGGACCGCGATGGAACACCCGGGTGATCGTGATCCCGCAGGCCCCGCTGGTGCGGGCCGGCCCCTATCGGTGGCTGCGCCACCCCAATTACGTGGCGGTGACGGCTGAAGGACTGGCGCTGCCGTTGGTGCATTCCGCCTGGCTGACCGCCCTCGGCTTCGGCGTGGCCAACGCGGCGCTGCTGGTGGTTCGGATTCGAGTGGAGAACGCGGCGCTGGGGTATGCATGACGACCTACGACGCCGACATCCTGGTCGCCGGTGGCGGTCCGGGGGGTCTGGCCGCCGCGTTGTTCGCACGCCGGCAAGGACTTTCGGTGATCGTGGCCGAACCGCGTCCCGATCCGATCGACAAGGCGTGCGGCGAGGGGCTGATGCCCGGCGGTGTGGCCGAGCTGGCCGCGCTCGGGGTCGACCCGGCCGGGATGCCGCTGGCGGGTATCGCCTACGTGGGTGAGCGGCACCGGGCCGAGGCGCGGTTCGCCGGTCCGCCGGGCCAGGGGGTGCGCCGCACCACGTTACATGCCGCACTCACGCAACAGGCTAAAACGCAAGGCGTCCAATGGGTTAGCCGACGAATCTCGAGCATCGAGCAGGATCGGTGCGCGGTGACGGCGGCCGGCATCAGGGCGCGGTGGCTGATCGGTGCCGACGGGCTGCATTCCGCGGTCCGCCGCGCCGCCGGTATCCCGGCCGTAGCCGGCACGCCCCGGCGCTACGGGGTGCGCCGGCACTACACGGTGCCGGCATGGTCGGAGTTCGTCGAGGTGCACTGGTCGCGGTGGGGCGAGGCGTATGTGACTCCGGTGCAACCCGATCTGGTCGGTGTGGCCATCTTGTCCTCACACCGTCCCGACCTGGACTGGTTCCCGTGGCTGGCGCACCACCTGCGGGCCAGCAGCCACGGGCCGGCCCGCGGCTGCGGTCCGCTGCGACAAGTCGTCGCCCGGCGCGTCGCCGGGCGGGTGCTGCTGGTGGGCGACGCCGCCGGCTACGAGGACGCGTTGACCGGTGAGGGCATCAGCCTGGCCGTCAAGCAAGCGGCCGCGGCCGTGGCCGCCATCGCCGACGACACCCCGGCGTCCTACGAGCGGGCCTGGTATCGGCTCACCCGCCACTACCGGCTGCTGACCCGCGCGCTGGTGCTGGCCAGTGCCCCACGCCCCGCCCGGCGCGCCATCGTGCCCGCGTGCGCAGCCCTGCCCGGTGTTTTCGGCGGCATGGTGCACACCCTGGCGCACTGACGCGGTGCCCGGTTCACAGTGAACGCTGCAGCAGTACCTCGTCGTTGTCGGCGGACACCACCTGCACCGAGGCGATCTGATCGACCGGTATCGAGGTGCTGCCGGTCGGAGTGGCGGTGTGCCCGGGATGGGCCACCCAGCTCGCCAGCCGGTTGCGGCTGCCGTCGCGACCCACCACGACCATCGCCAGCAGGTCATGCGGGGCGGTGCTGTCGGCAAGGCAGACGCAGCGCAGCTCGATCAACGTTCCCCAATCCTGGCTGCTCACCGCGACCGTGGACGCCAGCAGCGCGGTGTGCACCTGGACCATCGGGACGGCCGCGACCCTCGGCGGCGCGGGGGACTGGCCGGCGACGCCCACGAACACCCCGACGGCCACCGCCGCGGCCGCGACCGCGGTGCCCGCCCAGGCCAGCGCCACTGTCCGTCGGGAGCGCCGCGGTAGCGGCGGCGCCGGCATCTGGTCACTGTCGCCGTCCGCGTCGAGCGCCGCCAACAGGTCGAGATCGAGGTGCGACAGCAGTTCGGGCATGCCCTCGAGTTCGGCGACGGCGCTTCGGCACCACGGACACCCACCGAGATGCCGCTCGAATTCGTCCCGTTCGGTCGCCGACAACGACCCCAGCACGTAGGCGGCGTCCCACATGGCGTAGGTGTGCGCGACCCCCCGGCCCTCACCGGGCCATTGCTGTGTCACCGGGGCACTCCCATCTCCTGCAGTGTGAGCCGCAGCGCGCGCACCGCGTAGTGCAGCCGCGACTTCACGGTTCCTTCGGCGATCCCGAGATCGGCCGCGATGAGCGCGGTGGTCCAGCCGTGGTAGTACGACCGGCAGATCACCTCGCGATGCTCGGGCGACAACCGGGTGACCGCCTCGGCGATCAGCATCCGATCCAGGGCCGCGTTGATCTCGTCGGGGCCGGCTTGTTCGGGTGTGCCGTCGAGCGGGCCCACCTCGTGACGCGCCCGGGCGCTGCGGCTCTGGTCGATGATCAGGTGGCGGGCGACGGTGAACAGCCAGGCGCGGGCGGTGTTGTCGGTGACCTCGAGGTGCTTCCACGCCCGCAGCAGGGTCTCCTGAACGATGTCTTCGGCGCGGCCGCGGTCGCCGGTCAGTCGCAGCGCATACCGCCGGAGTGCGGCGGCGTGCTCCGCGTAGAGCGCCCTGACCAGCGCATCTCTCGGATTCGCCTGCTGGGCGACGGTTCCGGCGGCAGTGGGCATGCGATGAAACCTCCCGGTGATGACACGATTGGCCACCCCGGCTGGTTCACCGGCGCGCGGTTATTCCGTGCCCCGGTTGCCGTGGAACAGCTCGGCCGTGTCGCGCGGTCCCGTCCCGGTGCCGTCACCGGTCGCCGCATCGCGCGAGAGCAGCGACAGCAACCGGGGCAGCGGCGCCAACTCGGCCACCGCGGTGCGGCACGACGGGCACCGGTCGAGGTGCGCTTCGAATTCGCGACGGTCAGCGCTGGACAACGAACCCAGCACGTAGGCGGCGTCCCAGGTGCGGTACGGGTGGTCGTCGCCGGCGGCCGCCGGGTCCAACTCGCCTGTCATCGCGTCACCCCGGTCTCGTCGAGTGTGTGGCGCAGTGCGCGCAGCGCGTAATGCAGTCGGGATTTCACCGTACCTTCGGCGATCCCCAGGTCGGTGGCGATCTGTGCGGTGCTCCAGCCCTGATAGTAGGAGCGCTGTACCACGGCGCGGTGGTCTTCGGACAGCTCCGCGATCGCGTCGGCGACCAGCATCCGGTCCAGTGCCGAGCCCACATCGTCGGGGCCGGGCGGGTCCGGGCCCGACGGGCCGGCGCGGGTCTCGGCGCGGAACCGCATGCTGCGGTATTCGTCGATGACGATGTTGCGCGCGACGGTGAACAGCCAGGCCCGTGCCGACCGCGAGGTGTCGCCGACGACCTCGGGGTGCTGGCAGGCGCGCAGCAGCGTCTCCTGGACCACGTCCTCGGCGCGGGAGCGGTCGCCGGTCAGCCGCAGCGCGTAGCGGGCCAGGGCAGCCGCATGTTGGTCGTAGAGCCTCCGCATGGCGCCGGCTTCCGGAATGTCCATGACCAACCTTCCGGTGGGGAATACGACGGATGCGCCCCCGGGGTTCACTGCCGGCGACGGTGGCAGTGGTCAATTCAGTGTGCGGCACGCGACCGGGCGGCGCGACCCTCGCGGTACGGTCATCGTCGTGTCGGTGCTCGAGGCTGCTGTGATGTCGTGGCCGCAAGTAGTCGTGCTGGCGATTGTCCAGGGCCTCACCGAGTTTCTTCCGGTGTCGTCGTCGGGACACCTGGCGCTGGTGTCGCGGCTGTTCTTCGACGGTGACGCCGGTGCCTCCTTCACCGCGGTGACCCAGCTGGGCACCGAGCTGGCCGTGCTGGTCTATT
>CAYNJD010000071.1:0-12331 GCA_964397355.1 uncultured Mycobacterium sp.
GGTGCCGGAGCCGGGGCCGGAGGCGCAGGTGCCGGAGGCGCGGGTGCCGGAGCCGCGGGCGCCGGAGGCGCGGGTACCGGAGCCGGAGCCCCCGGTGCCGGCGCGGGAGCCGGCTCGGCCGGGGCCGGCGGCAACGGCCGGATGGACTCGGTGAGCACCTTGGCCGCGCCGCGGTCCACGGGGTTGTTGGCGGTTCCCAGCCACACCACGAACCATCGCTCGGCCTGGGCGCCGGTGCCGCCGTCGGCCGGCGGCACGCCGATCACACCGCTCCAGATCTGGCCGACCGGTTTGGCCGGGTCGGTGAACTTGACCTCGTAGTAGGACGCGCTTCCGGTCAGACCCCCGCCGGCCAGCTGGGTGCTCTCCTGGTTGGCACGGGTCCCGGGGTACGGCATGAAGAACTCGCCCATGTCGGACCCGAGCCGGGTGGCGGCCTTGGCGTTATCGGTCTCGGCGCTGGCGTACAGCCGCTGATCCAGCTTGCCGAGCACGATCCTGGTGTCGTTGGCCACCGGCGCCGGCTGGCCCGGCATCATCGGCTCACCGGTCTTCTTGCTCAGCAGCGACGAGCCGTATTCGAGGTGGCTGGTGTCGGACTGCACCCAGCCCGGCGGCAGGACGTAGCTGAACCCGCCGATGGGGTCGTCGACGCGGCCCTCCTCGGGCGCACCCGGCTCGGCGACCGGGGGCGGCGCGTTCGAGTCGCCCGGGGGCGTGTTCGCGTCGGCCGGCGGAGCATCCGCGGTGGCCGGCGGCGCGGGGGGCGGCGGTGGCGGCACCGGGTCCGCGTACGCCGATGAGGCGAACGCCAGCGCAGCGGCGATCGCGGAGGCCCACGTCGTCGCAGCCACCGCGCGAATGCCCTTGTGGGCCGTTGAGGTCAGGTCCACCTGCTTCATGGCAGAAAAACTACCGCGTTGCGACCGCTTCGCAAGTTACGGCGCGCCAGGGTGTGTCGCGCGCAGCGCCACTTCCTGCGCCTTGACGCCGAACCAGACCACCTGCCCCGGCGTCAGCCGCAGTTCGGCCGCGGCGTCGGCGGTGATGTCGGCGGCCAGTCCCGGCGCCCCGTCCGGCTGCTCGGCGCCCCGCACCTGGATCCCGCTGCCGCGAACGTGCAGTTCAGCCACGGTTACCGCCACGATGTTGCGCGGACTGCCGTGCGCCGGGGGTTCTCGATACACCGCGACCGTCTGCGGTCGGCAGACCGCGACGGCCGGCCGGCCGGTATCCAGGTCGTCGTCGGCGGTGCCGTGCCACCGATCCCCCCATCGAGTACGCAGCAGGCCCTGGTCGTCGATGGTTCCGGCCACCAGATTGAATCCGGCGATCCGCGCGCCGAATCGACTGCGCGGCGCGGCCAGCACGTCGGGGGTGCTGCCGATCTCCGCGACCCGGCCCGACTCGAGCACCAGCACCCGATCGGCCAGCGCGAACACGTCGAGCAGGTCGTGGGTGACCAGCACCGTGGTGCGACGGGCGCCGGACACGACGTCGCGCAGCACGGTGCGCACCGCGGCTGCGGCGCCCACGTCGAGCCCGGCCAGCGGCTCGTCGAGCAGCAGCACCTCGGGGTCGGCGGCCAGTGCGCGGGCGATCGCCACCCGCTGTGCCTGTCCGCCGGAGAGTCGCCGCGGCCTACGGTCGGCCAGGTCGGCTGCCGCGACCGCCCGCAGCCAGTGCTGCGCGGCGGCGTGGCCGCTGCGCCCGCGGGAGCCGAAGCGGCGACTGCTGTGCGGCCCGAACGCCACGTTGGCGGCCACGCTCAGGTGCGGGAACAGCAACGGATCCTGCAGCAGCAGACCGACCCGACGGTCCCGGGTGGCGACGTGCACGCCGGCCGCGGTGTCGGTCAGCACCCGCTCGCCGAGCCGCACCAGGCCCTCATCGGGCCGCAGCAGCCCGGCGATCACGTGCAGCAGGCTGGACTTGCCGGCGCCGTTGGGCCCGAGCACGGCCAGCACCTCGCCGGGCCCGACCGTCACCCGCACATCCAGGCCCCGCTCGGCGACCACCGCGTGCAGCGTCAGCCCGTCGACGCTCACCCGATGCCGCCCAGCCGTCGGGCGCCCAGGCCCAGCACCACCACCGCGGCCACCGCCACCAGCAGCACCGACAGGGCCACCGCCGCGTCGGCGTCGGTGACCCGCTGCAGGTAGATGGCCAGCGGCAGCGTCCGGGTCACGCCCTCGCGGGAGCCGGCGAAGGTCAGCGTCGCACCGAACTCGCCCAGCGACCGTGCGAACGCCAGCACCGCGCCGGAGATCAGGCCCGGGGTCAGCAGCGGCAGCGTCACCCGCCACCACACCGTGCTCGGCCGCGCGCCCAGCGTGGCCGCCACCACCTCGTAGTCGGCGCCGGCGGTGCGGGCCGCGCCCTCCAGCGCGATCACCAGGAACGGCAGTGACACGAACGTCTGGGCCAGCACCACCGCGGCCGTGGTGAACGCGATGTGGATTCCGGCCGCGTCCAGGTAGCGGCCCAGCAGCCCGAGCCGGCCGAACGCATACAGCAGCGCGATACCGCCCACCACCGGTGGCAGCACCAGCGGCAGCAGCACCAGCGGCCGCAACAGCCGCACCACCCGCGCCCGGCTGCGCGCCAGCACCAGCGCCATCGGCACACCCAGCACCACGCAGAGCGCGGTGCTGGCCGCGGCGGTCTTGAGGCTGAGCACCAGCGCGGTCATCGAGGACGGGCTGGCGATCAGCGACCCGAAGTGCGGCCAGTCGACGTTCACCGCTATCGCCACCAGCGGCAGCACCACGAACGCGGCGCCGATCGCGGCGGGCACATAGACCCAGCCCGGCAGGTCGTTGGGCCGGTGGATCACCGCGGATCAGGGCTTGCCGAAGCCGGCCGCGTGCAGCACTTTCTGCCCCGCCTCGCCGGTGACCAGGTCGACGAACTGCTGAGCCGGACCGGGCTGCCCGGCACCTTCGAGCACCCCGATCGGGTAGGTGTTGACCGCATCGGCGGACTCGGGGAACTCGACCGCGGCCACCTTCTCGCCGGCGTTCATCGCATCGGTGCGATACACCACGCCGGCGTCGGCCTGGCCGGTGGTGACCTTGTTGAGCACGTCGGTGACGTTGGGCTCCTCGCTGACCGGATGCAGCCGTACCCCGGTGCGGTCCTCGACCTGCTGGGTCGCCGCCCCGCACGGGACCGGCGGCTGGCACACCACCACGGCCAGTCCGGGGCCGGCCAGATCGGCGAAGGACCGTACCCCGTGGGGGTTGTCGGGCGCGGTGACGATCACCAGCGTGTTGGAGGCGAACGGCACCGCGTCGCCGGCCAGCAGTCCGGCCTGGGCGACCTTGTCCATCTGGGCGGCGTTCGCCGAGGCGAACACGTCGGCGCCGGCGCCCTGAGTCAGCTGGGTGGCCAGGTCCGAGGAGCCCGCGAAGTTGAACTGCACCGCCACGCCGGGGTGGTCGGTCTTGAATCGCTCGCCGATCTCGGTGAATGCCGGTTGCAGGGAGGCCGCGGCGAACACCGTGATCGACGGCGGGGCGGGGCGCGAGCCGCAACCCGTCAGGCCGGTCAGTCCCACCGCCAGCATGATCGACACCGCACCGGAGACCACCCGGGTTCGCCACATGGCTCGCACCCTAGCGGACCGGACCGGTGCCGTCGGTCGTCCGGCGCAGCGGCGTTTACCCGGACCGTAGCCGGATCGTGTCTGTGCCGAGTTGCGCCCTGCGCCCGCAAAGCGGCTACTGTCCAGTAACATAGCTGCGAACACGAGGAGGTCCTACCGATGGATGTGCTGGTCACCGGTGGTGACACCGAACTGGGTCGCGCCGTTGCCGAAGGTTTCACCGACGCCGGTCACAAGGTGACGCTGGCGGGGCTGCGAGGTCCCGAACTCGAAGTCGCCGCCAAGGAACTCGACGCCAACGCCGTCGTCTGCGACAACACCGATCCGGCCAGCCTGCTGCAGGCCCGCAGCCTGTTCCCGCATCACCTGGACACGATCGTCAACGTCCCGGCGCCGCGCTGGCAGGGCGGCGACCCGCGCGCCTACACGCTGGCCGACCAGGCTGCCGCCTGGCGCAGTGCACTCGACGCCACGGTGCTCTCCTCGGTGTTGACCGTCGCGACCGTCGGCGATCACCTGCGTTCCGGCGGCTCGATCATCTCGGTGATGCCGGAGAACCCGCTCGATGGCAGTGCCGACGCGGCGATCAAAGCCGCCCTGGCCAACTGGACCGCCGGGCAGGCCGCCACGTTCGGAACCCGCGGGATCACCGTCAACATGGTCGCCTCCGGCGACGGCGCCCGCCCCGGCTATGACGGGCTGACCAGTACCCCGCCCACGGTGCCCGCCGAGATCGCCCGCCTGGCGGTGTTTTTGACCACTCCGGCGGCGCGCCACATCACCGGCCAGACGTTGCACGTCAGCCACGGTGCGTTGGCCCATTTCGGCTGATTGCGACCTGAATTGGCCGGAAGTGGTTAATCCCACAACCATCGAATGCGGTGACCGCCAAGCGGGTCGACTAGCGTATCTGTGAACGCAGTCGCCGTCGAGGAGCAACCGGATTCCCATGAGTGCACAGCCTGAAGTCACTGCGCCGCAGAGCCGACGCCACCAGGTCGTCATCATCGGCTCCGGATTCGGTGGGCTGACCGCGGCCAAGAAACTCAAGCGGGCCGATGTCGACGTCAAGCTGATCGCCCGCACCACCCACCACCTGTTCCAGCCGTTGCTGTACCAGGTTGCGACCGGGATCCTCTCCGAAGGCGAGATCGCGCCGTCGACCCGCGTCGTGCTGCGCAAACAGCGCAACGCCCAGGTGCTGCTCGGCGATGTCACCCACATCGACCTCACCGAGCGGTTCGTCACCTCCGAGGTGCTCGGCCACACCTACGACACCCCGTTCGACAGCCTGATCATCGCGGCTGGTGCCGGCCAGTCCTACTTCGGCAACGACCAGTTCGCCGAGTTCGCCCCCGGCATGAAGACCATCGATGACGCCCTGGAGCTGCGGGGCCGTATCTTGAGCGCCTTCGAGCAGGCCGAGCGGTCCAGCGACCCCGCCCGGCGGGAGAAGCTGCTGACGTTCACCGTGGTGGGCGCGGGCCCGACGGGCGTCGAGATGGCCGGGCAGATCGCCGAACTGGCCAACTACACCCTCAAGGGCGCGTTCCGCAACATCGACTCGACCAAGGCCCGGGTGATCCTGCTCGACGCCGCGCCGGCCGTGCTGCCTCCGATGGGCGAGAAGCTGGGCATCAAGGCCGCCGAGCGGCTGCAGAAGATGGGCGTGGAGATCCAGCTCGGCGCCATGGTCACCGATGTCGACCGCAATGGGCTGACCGTCAAGGACTCCGACGGCACCCTCCGGCGGATCGAGTCTCAGTGAATGGGGTTGTCGGCCGGTGTGTCGGCCAGCCCGCTGGGCCGCGTTCGGGCCGAGCTGTCCTCGGTCGAGCTCGACCGCGCCGGGCGGGTCAAGGTGCTCCCGGACCTGTCGATCCCGGGCCACCCCAACGTCTTCGTCGTCGGCGACATGGCGGCCGTCGAGGGTGTCCCGGGCATGGCGCAGGGCGCCATCCAGGGCGCCAAGCACGCCGCTAACACCATCAAAGCCGAGCTCGGCGGCGCCGACCCGGCGGACCGGGAACCCTTCCAGTATCTGGACAAGGGCTCGATGGCCACGGTGTCGCGGTTCTCCGCGGTCACCAAGATCGGACCGCTGGAGTTCAGCGGCTTCCTGGCCTGGCTGGCCTGGCTGGTGCTGCACCTGGTCTATCTGGTCGGGTTCAAGAACAAGATCAGCACGCTGCTGTCGTGGAACGTGACGTTCCTGAGTACGCGGCGGGGCCAGCTCACCATCACCGAGCAGCAGGCATTCGCGCGTACCCGCCTCGAACAGCTCGAAGTGCTGGCCGCCGAAGCGCAGCGCGGCACCGAACGCGCCGTCAGTTAGCTCAGTCGTTCGGCAGGTTCTGCAACCGCACCTGGCCGCGGGCCACCATTCGCTGGTCGGAATCGGTGACCGTCACCAGCCACAGCTGCTGGCGCCGGCCGCGATGGATCGGTGTGGCAGCGGCGAACACCGTCCCCGACGAGACCGCTCGCAGGAAGTCGGTGTTGTTGTTGACTCCGACGACGGTGCCGCCCGCTTCGGCGCCGTTTCGGTTCAGCCAGCTGTGAGCTGAGACACTGGCCACGCTTTCGATGATGGAGCAGTAGACGCCGCCGTGCACGATGCCCGCGGGCTGGCACAGCTTGGGTTGCAACTCCAGCTCGGCGCGCGCCCCGTCGGGCCCGACATCGGTGTAGACCAGGCCGATTTCGCCGTCGAAGGGCGCAGTGGCGTAGGACGGGGAGCCGGTGGCAGCCATGTCATGTGTTTTTACACGACGGCATTTCGCCCACCGATCGCGCCGTCGGGGGCGTTGGCGCGGCCACCACACCGCAGCACACCCACAGCTGCCCATACGACAGCCGGTAGTAATCGAGAGTAAGCTGGCTCCGTTGCCCAGGGAGTTGATTAGGACATGGCGAAACAGACCCACTTAGGGGATTTGGAGCGAGCGGTGATGGACCACCTGTGGTCCGCGCCCGAGTCCCAGACGGTGCGCCAGGTCCACGAAGCCCTGTCGGCGCAGCGAGACCTCGCCTACACCACTGTGATGACCGTGCTGCAGCGGCTGGCCAAGAAGAACCTGGTATCGCAGATCCGCGACGACCGCGCGCACCGCTACACACCGGTCCGGGGCCGCGACGAGTTGGTCGCCGGGCTGATGGTCGAGGCGCTCGATCAGGCCGCCGACTCCGGGGACCGCCGGGCCGCGCTGGTGCATTTCGTCGAACGCGTCGGCGTCGACGAGGCCGACGCGCTGCGCCGCGCCCTCGACGAGTTGGAGGCCAAACATTCACCCGCTGGCGGCCGACCCACGTCCTGAGGGAGACTGGCAGCGTGTCCGCGCTGGCCTTCACCATTCTCGCGTTGCTGCTCGTGGGGCCGGTACCTGACCTACTGGCCCGCGCCGAGTGGCCGTTGCGCGCCCCGCGGGCCGCGGTGGTGCTCTGGCAGGCCATCGCGATAGCCGCCGTGCTGTCGGCGTTCAGCGCCGGTATCGCCACCGCCAGCCGGCTGCTGATGCCCGGCCCGGACGGCCGCCCCACCACGACGATCCTCGGCTCCGTCAACCGGCTGGGCTGGCCGCTGTGGACGTTCTACGTCGCGGTCTCGGCACTGACGCTGCTGGTCGGGCTGCGCCTCACCGTGACCGTGCTACGGGTCGCGATCGGCACCCGGCAACGCCGGGCCCGGCACCGCATGCTGGTCGATCTGCTCAGCGTCACCGACACCAGCACTCCGGTGGCGCGGACCAGCGGTCTGCGCATTCTTCAGGTGATGCAGCCACTGGCCTACTGTCTGCCCGGGGTCCGCAGCCGGGTGGTGCTCAGTTCGGGGACCCTGAACGCACTCAGCGACCCCGAGCTGGCCGCTCTGCTCTCCCATGAGCGGGCCCACCTGCGCGCCCGGCACGATCTGGTGCTGGAGGCGTTCACGGCGGTGCACACCGCCTTTCCGCGGTTCGTGCGCAGCGCCAGCGCGCTGGACGCGGTGCGGTTGCTGGTCGAACTGCTCGCCGACGACGCGGCCGTTCGGGTTGCCGGCGCCCCTCCCCTGGCGCGCGCCCTGGTGACCTGCGCCTCGGCCACCACCCCCGCCGGGGCGCTGGCCGCCGGCGGCCCCAACACGGTGCTGCGGGTGCAGCGGCTGTCGGGCCGGGGCAACAGTCGCACGTTGGCCGCTGCCGCCTACACCGCCGCGGTCGGGGTCCTCGCGGTGCCCACGATCGCACTGGCGGTACCGTGGCTGACCGAAGTGCACCGACTGATCGCGGGCTGAACCCACGCCGCCCGGCGTGCCGCCCATCGAAGATCACCACCACCGAAAGGCGAATGTATGAGCGCGTCGGAAGTTGTCGGCACCGCCCAGATCGGGGTGACCGGTCTGGCCGTGATGGGGTCCAACATCGCGCGCAACTTCGCCCGGCACGGCTACACCGTGGCACTGCACAACCGGTCGGTCGCCAAGACCGACGCGCTGCTTGACACCTACGGTTCCGAGGGGAACTTCGTGCGCAGCGAGTCGATTCCGGAATTCCTTGCCGCCCTGGAAAAGCCACGCCGGGTGCTCATCATGGTCAAAGCCGGCGAGCCCACCGACACCGTCATCAACGAACTCGCCGACGCGATGGAACCCGGCGACATCATCATCGACGGCGGCAACGCGCTCTACACCGACACCATCCGCCGGGAGCAGGCGATGGCCGAGCGCGGACTGCACTTCGTCGGCGCCGGTATCTCCGGCGGCGAGGAGGGCGCGCTGAATGGGCCCTCGATCATGCCGGGCGGCCCCAAGGAGTCCTACGAGTCGCTGGGCCCGCTGCTGGAGGAGATCTCCGCGCACGTCGACGGGGTGCCGTGCTGCACCCACATCGGACCGGACGGCGCCGGGCATTTCGTGAAGATGGTGCACAACGGCATCGAGTACTCCGATATGCAGCTGATCGGCGAGGCATACCAGCTGCTGCGCGACGGCCTGGGACTCTCGGCCCCCCAGATCGCCGACGTGTTCACCGAGTGGAACGCCGGCGATCTGGACAGCTACCTGGTCGAGATCACCGCCGAGGTGCTTCGCCAGGTCGACGCCAAGACCGGTCAGCCGCTGGTGGACGTCATCGTCGACGAGGCCGAGCAGAAGGGCACCGGGCGCTGGACGGTGAAGTCCGCTCTGGACCTCGGGGTTCCGGTGACCGGTATCGCCGAGGCGGTATTCGCCCGTGCCCTGTCGGGCTCGGTTCCGCAGCGCCGCGCCGCGGCCGGCCTGGCGACCGGGACGCTCGGCGAGCGGCCCGACGATGCGGCGCGGTTCACCGAGGACGTTCGCCAAGCGCTCTACGCCTCCAAGATCGTCGCCTACGCACAGGGTTTCAACCAGATCCAGGCCGGCAGCAACGAATACGGCTGGAACATCACGCCCGGGGATCTGGCGACGATCTGGCGTGGCGGCTGCATCATCCGCGCGAAGTTCCTCAACCGGATCAAGGAGGCCTTCGACACCGAGCCCGATCTGGTGAGCCTGCTCGCCGCGCCGTATTTCCGCAGCGCGGTGGAGGCCGCCATCGACTGCTGGCGGCGGGTAGTGGTGACCGCGACGCAATTGGGCATCCCGGTTCCGGGGTTCTCCTCGGCGCTGTCGTACTACGACGGCCTGCGCACCGAGCGGCTACCGGCCGCCCTGACCCAGGCCCAGCGCGACTACTTCGGCGCCCACAGTTACGGGCGGGTGGACACGCCGGGCAAGTTCCACACGCTGTGGGGCGCGGACCGCAGCGAGGTTGCTGTCTAAACCTAAACCAGCAGTGCCAGTACGGCGTCGGTGAAGGCCTGCGGATCCTCGATCTGCGGGTAGTGTCCCAGCCCGGGCAGTTCGACGACGTCGGCGGCCGGCCGAAGCTCCCGTAGTCCGTCCAGCACATTGGTGGTGGCGACCGGGTCACCGAGTCCCCACACGAACCCCAGTGGCTTGGGCCAGTCCCGCACCGCCCCGTGCCAGCGCGTCGCGTAGGCCACCCGTTCGTCGAGGTAGGCCGACAGCAGGTGTGCGATCCGATGACCGCCGTTGTGGCACAACAGCTCCCACTGTGCCGAAGCCTCGTCCGGCGACAGCGGATGCTGGGCGGAGAACAGCCGGCCGAAACCGCGGACGAAGCTGCGCCGGTTGGTCAGCCGGGCGGCGACGCCACCGAACGGGCCGCGCAGCACCTTCTGGATGGGCCGCAGGCTGGCCCGCTCCAGAATCACACTGCCGTTGGACAGCACTGCGCGGCGCAGATCGAAGGACAGCGTGCCGTCGAGGTCGCGGGCCAGCAGTTCGGTGGCCACCGAGGTGCCCATATCGTGGGCGGCCAGCACCACCGGACCGGTGACGGCCGAGGCCACCACGTGCTGCACCAGATCGGCCTGCTCCAGCAGGCTGTACCGGTGCGGGCGAGGCTTGTCGGACAATCCGAATCCGAGGAAGTCCATCGTCAGCCAGGACCGGCCGGCAAGCCGGTTGACCACCGACCGGAAATCGTAGGAGCAGGTCGGAAAGCCGTGCAGCAGCAGCACGGTCGGCCCGTCTCCCGCTCCGGAGCGCACGAAGACCCGCCCCGCCCCGGTCGCCACCCATCGGCCACTGTCCTGCCACTCGCGCACACCGCGCGACGCTGTCGTCCGGGTCATGCCGAGACTCAGATCAGCGCCAGCAGGTCGCCCAGCGCCGAGCCGGTCTCGTCGGCCGCCTCCGAACCGGCGGCGCCACCGAGGTTCGCCCACGCATCGGTGATGTCGTCGAACACCGCCTGGGGGAAACCGAGGTAGGTCGCGGCGACATCCTGCAGTCCGGTCTGCAACGCGGCGCTGATCTCGGCCGGGTCGCCGTCCAGCAGCGCCTGGTAGAGGTTCCACGCCGCGACCTGCGGTGCGATGATCAGGTCGCGCAGGTCCATGACCAGGCTCGTCAGCAACCCGGGATCCTCCGGCACGGCGATGCCGTTCCAGCTGACCAGCGTCCAGCCGTCGGTGGGGTTGCCCTCGATCTGCACGATGCCGGTGTTGGGCAGCAGCGGCGACCCGTCGTCGTTGGCGAACATCGTCTTCAGCGTCAGCGGCAGCAGCAGCGAGATGTCGGGGTTCTTGACATTCAGCGCCACCCAGGCGGCGATGTCGGCTTCGTTGTTGAACGCCACCGCGGTGATATCGCCGTTGTCGCTCACCACCGGGTTGGCCATGGCGGCGTTGTACATCGCGTTGACGGCATCGGTGAAGTGCTGGTTCATCACCACCCCGTTGGGATCCTCGATCGAGCCCGGGATCGGTGCCAGCACCAGCCCGAACAGCGTCCACAGCATCGGGGTGAACTGGTAGAGGAACCCCGACAGGCTGGCGATCGGCTGGCCGGCGTAGATGCCGCTGTCGATCTCGTTGAGGCCGGGCAGGATCTGCGTGGTCATGTGCTGCAGTTCGGCGAACGGCGCAGCGGTGTCGATGTCGCGGATGGCCTGCCCGGAGAAGATCCCCGCGACCTGATCACCGAGTTCGTCGTGGAGTTTGGCGGCCACGTCCTGCGCCTGCTGCACCCCGAGTTCACTGAGCGGCGGGCCGGGGTGATCCGGCGAGGGGGTGATGAGGTCGTTGAACGGCGGCATCCGCTGGCCGTGGCGCACCACGTCGATGACGATGTCCTGGGTCTCGCCGCTGGTGAGCGCGATGTCGAACACACCGGCGGGCTGCGCCGGCGGAGTGACGGCCATGACGCCGGCGCCGGTGAGGACGATGCCGGCCGCGATCGGGTTCAGTTGCATGGCGATTTACCTCCTAGCCGAGATTTCCGAAGGCGTCGGCGATGTCGTTGAGGACCGCGCCGGGGAACTGGGTCAACGCCGAGCCGACCTGCTCGAAACCGGTCTGGATGGCGTTGGTGATCGCGTCGGGATCCGAGCTGAGAATGGCCTGGTGCACCTCCCAGTACGCCTCCTGGACCGGCAGCATCACGTCCCGCACGTCGACGAAGAGCGCGGTGAACAGGTCAGGATCTTGTGGGATGGCTTGCCCGTCCCAGCTGACCAGGGTCCAGCCGTCGGTGGGATTGCCCTCGACTTCGACGATGGCGGTGTTGGGCAGGAATATGGTCGTCTGGCCGTTCGGGACACTGTGCGACTCCTGCAGGAGATTCAGGAAGAACGGCAGATCGGGGTTGTCGACGTTCTGCATCACCCAGGTGAAGATGGACGCCGTACTGCTGAACGCCACATCGGTGAGCTGGCCGTTGGCACTGACCACCCCGCTGTCCAGCGCATGGTCGTACATCGTCTGGACGGCGTCGTCGAACCGATCGTTCATGACGATCCCGTTGATGTCGTGCGAGCCCGGGCCCTGCACCAGTGCCAACCCCAGCGGCGCTCCGAACGTCCAGCCGGCCACGGTCAGAAAGGCCAACCGGCCGCCGAGACTCTCAATCGGATCGAGCGCATAGACGCCACTGTCGACCTCGTCGAGCCCGGGCAGTATCTGCACCTCGGCGGGGGTGTCGCCGGTGCCCTCCAAATCGGCGAACGGCACCGAGGTCTGCAGCACCCGAACGCCCTGCCCGGAGAAGATGCCGGCGACCGGGCCGAGCTGGTTGAACAGTTGCTGCCCGACATCGTCCGCCTGTTCGTGGCCGAGGTCGCTGAGCGGGGCGCCCGGATGATCCGGCGAGGGGGTGAGCAGCAGATCGTACGGCGGTGTCATCTGCGCATGCCGCACGAA